>DWVR01000068.1 GCA_019120125.1 Candidatus Phocaeicola excrementigallinarum
ACAACATGCAGCAAGCCACCCGCGACAAGTCCTTTATGGAACGGCTTGCCCAAATACGGAAGTACGCGGCATTGCTGTAAGCAGCGGTACACACCGCAAGTTTCCCGTCCCGCCCCTCTCCCCGCCGTGGAGGAGGGCGGGACGCTTGTTTTCCAGCCTGTCGGAGCACATAGATGGATGATAAGTAATAATTTAAAGATGAAAGATTATGAACAAAGACAGATGGAAAAAGTTAATGTATGGCCTCGTGGCGGCACTGCTGCTCTCCGCCTGTTCGCAAGACGAACCGACAGAGTACAGCACGACGTTGCCCGAAGGCGAATACCCGTTGCAGATAGGCAGCGTCAGCCTCACGGCAGAGGTAAACGAACAGCCTTGGACGCGGGTCAGCGAAAACCCGACGGACGGGATGAGTAGCGTATGGAAGGACGGTGATAAGATTGGAGTGCGCATCGGTGATAATGAGGAAACAGGCATCTATGTGATGAATGTAGAAGCAGAGGGTAGGGTTGTGGGCGTCACCCCCGAAAAGGCGGTTTATTGGAAAGACAAGCAGCCCGCCACCATCACGGCGTGGTATCCCTTGAATGAAGAATTGGACTTTACCCACCAAGACCAAGGATTGACCTACCTGCTGAAAGCCACAGGTGACGGGAACTATCAATCTACACCCATCAATCTCAACTTTACCCACCAGCTCGCCAAAGTGCGTGTGGAGCTGACAGGTACTAAAAGTAATGAAGTGCAGCAAGTATATGTGCGCAGCTATCCCACTTCTACCCACAGCCATGGCACACTGGACAGCCAAGACAAAAGCCTTACTCCTCAATATGTCCCCATGCGGCGTGCCACCTATGGCGGCGTGGAGTATTGGGAAGCCAACCTGCGTAAAGGCTATTTGGACGCGGACAACACCTTCCGAGTGAGTAGCGATGGCAAAAACTTCGTGCAGGCGAAACTGACAACAGATGTTGACATTACTCCTGGGCATGTACATACGATAAAAATCGATGTAGGCGAGGCACAACAAGTAGAGGGCAACATCAGCGACAACGGTCCTATATAGTAAACGGGACACGAGAGGAGTCTGTCAATATCACTGGAGGAAGTCCTACTATTTACTTGAAAGATGCCAACATCAATGTTAGCGACGGTCCGGCTATAAATATCACGAGTGGCAACCCGACTATTCATGTGTTTGGAGAAAGCAACACTGTCTCCAGCGACAACGGCGCGGGCATCTACGTGGCAGAAGGCTGCACTGTGACTATTCAAGGTAGCAGCCGTAAAGATGATGTACTGAAAGCAACGGCAGGTGAAGATGGAGCAGGCATAGGCGGCTCAAGTGCTTATGATACAAGCACGTTGTCATGTGGTAATATTGTGATTAAAAATGTAACGGTTTATGCTTATAGTGATATGAGCATGGAATGCACACCTGGCATCGGAAGTCAGGAAAATTGTGGAAGCATCACAATAGATAACTCCACAGTGTATGCCTATGGTACGGCACTATATTTCTATTATGCACCTGCCATAGGTTCATGCCAATCACTGCCAAGCATTACCATCAGTAATTCTGAAATTTTTGCGTATCGAGGCAGTTATAACTACATAAGTACGGCAGATTGGATCGGATGTGGTGGATCAAGTTATCAAGGCAATAGCATCCAAGGTACAATCACCAAAACTATTGTTCATAAAAATGCCTATAATAGACCTGGTTATCCTCCTCAAGAGATAACAGGGGAGAGCCAGACGTTTGAATAATGATGATGCACGAAACAATATAAAAAACTTGCATTTCCGTCCCGGCGGACGGAGCAACGCAAAGCAGCTGCTTCAATAGGTTTTAATGGAGTAATGCACAAGAACTGCGGTCGGCTTGTGTGTGCTTTGACAGACTGGAAAAAGGAATCTTTACGATAAGCGAGCGCAGAGGGTGCCCAGCACATTCTGCCGAGCGAAGTAAAGATGCACGAAAGTAAATAATGGGAAGAAACTTAATAATCCGGAGTTTAATTATGTCGTATTTGAGGGGGTTAAAATTAAAGTGGTCGGATTTGACCACCATAAAAAAACAGGCAGGTTTATCGGACGGGCGCGATTGCGATGCAAAACAACGACAATTATCGGCTATAATAATATTGTCCGGAGTTAATTGCCTATTTCTCGGAGATTTATTCCGCCTGCCCTTTGCGGACATCCGCAAGAGGCAGGCGGCTTTCTTTTTGAATATATTTGCATGGGTGTTCACGACAGTGATAGTCATCGTGGGGGCATGGCCGGTATTTTGGGTGCGTGAACAAAGGGGACTCGGCTTGCAGCAACGACGACGAGAAAATGGCGGACCGGTGGCTTCACGGTTGACGGGCAGACTTATACCTGTACCGTTCTAACCGACGGCATCACGTGGGAATGTGGATGAAAATGTAAATATCTTAACCAAGGATGCAATCGGGTAGATGTCTTACCCGTCCGAAAGCCGCTAACGTTACCGCACTTCTATTCGCGCTGCTTGCACCGGTTCTGCTGCATGAACTCGCGGATGGCTTCCTCGTGGTTGCCCCGCATCAGGATGTGATGGTTCCCCAGCGGATTGGTCAGGAAGTAGCTGACGGGCTTGTCGAGTCTCACTTTCACCTGCGTACGGCAGCAGGCCTCCAGATTGCAGTTTTCCGTGAGATAACCCGTGGAAAGATAGTATTCGTCCAGACATTCGCCGCCGCATTTGAAGAGTGTCACATCGCCTTCGTGCATGATTCCCTGAAGTCCGATGCCTGTTCCCGACTCGTAGTGGGTGCGGATGATGAACTCGTCGGTCATCGAGGTCGGCACGGCGCAGTGTGCCAGCAGCACTTCGTTGCGTTTCGCGTCGATGAACGACGGGTTGGCCATGAATCCCGGCTGTCCGGTCAGCTCCTTCACCATGAGCAGTGACATGATGGCCTGCAGGTCTCCTTCACAGCCTGCCGGAATGCCTTCATCGTTCAGAAGCGAGAGGGCGAGACACCCTGATGTCCGGATGGTCTGGACGAGCGAGAAGCAGGTGATCGACACCGCGTCGAGCTTGTACTTGGCACAGACATCCTTCACGGCCTTGTGCAGGCGCATGCCCCGCAACAAGTCGTCGGGCTCGGCATCCTGTATGGCCTTTGCGCGCGCCACCAGCCGCGATGCGTCGGGACCGATCTCATCGTCCGTTGTCTCGTAAAAAACCTTCTCGATCTCCTCAATGGGGATGTCCACATAGGTCACTCCCCACCGCTGTCCTACCAGCAGGTAGTCCACATGACTGGCCACGAGCCACGGGGCGGGTATGCCTATCACTCCGACGCGCTTGTTCTTCAGGCTTCGTTTGGCGGCAAACGCCTTGTGGTGTACCAGTATCTGTTCCACCATTTCCTTGGGTGTCCCGTGGATGATCTTCATCTTCATGTCCCGCGTGCGGATCCATGCCGAGATCTCGAGCGCCGCGGCCAGCGAGTTGTTGGTGCCGTCGGTAAGGAGGGTGATGGGGTAGGGCAGCAGGCTGAAGTTGCTGACCACCGCGTCTTCCACCCCTCCGCTGGCGATGAAGGCCATCTTGTATGCGTTCGAGGGGATGCTGTCCGCTTCCTTGTAGCTGACCAGATGGAGAGTGAAGTACTTCTCGATTTCCACGAAGAGTGATTTGTGCGCTTCGTAGACCTGCTCTTTCCGGAATGTGTCTCCGGTGAATATGATGAGATAAAGATTCATACCTATTGAATTGTTTTCTGTGGCAAACATACGGCTTTTTTCTTAAAGAAGGGCCGCTGATTAACTGAAAAGGAGTTAAAGTAACTGAATGTCCGCAAAGCGGAGGCTTGGCGTGAAGGCTTCCGGCGGGCATGAATCAAGGTGAATAGATGTGGTTTCCTAATTTTTCAAACATATTTTTGCTAGATTACGGCAATCCGCTTATCTTTGCACCTCACGAACTATTAATCTATAAAAATATGCCACATATATCCATTCGAGGAACAGAGATGCCCGAGTCGCCTATACGCAAGCTGGCGCCTCTGGCCGAAGCCGCAAAAAGGAAAGGGATCAAAGTCTATCATCTGAACATCGGCCAGCCTGACCTTCCTACCCCTCGAGCGGCCCTCGATGCGATCCGGAATATCAAGCGTACGGTGCTTGAATACAGTCCCAGTCAGGGATATCGCAGTTATCGGGAAAAGCTGGTGGGGTATTATGGGAAATATGACATCCATCTGGACCCGGATGACATCATCATCACTACCGGAGGTTCGGAAGCCGTGCTCTTCGCCTTCATGAGCTGTCTGAACCCGGGCGACGAGATTATCGTGCCCGAGCCGGCGTATGCCAACTACATGGCGTTCGCCATTTCCGCAGGTGCCGTGATCCGCACGGTGACGACCACCATCGAGGAGGGATTCTCGCTTCCGAAGGTGGAGAAGTTCGAGGAGCTCATTAACGAGCGTACCAAGGGGATTCTTATCTGCAACCCGAACAATCCTACCGGTTATCTGTATACCCGGCGTGAGATGAACCAGATCCGTGACCTGGTGAAGAAATACGATCTTTTCCTGTTCTCCGACGAGGTGTACCGTGAGTTCATCTATACCGGTTCTCCTTACATATCCGCCTGCCATCTGCAGGGCATCGAACAGAATGTGGTGCTGATTGACTCCGTGTCGAAACGTTATTCGGAATGCGGAATCCGTATCGGCGCGCTGATCACGAAGAATGAGGAGGTGCGCAAGGCGGTGATGAAATTCTGTCAGGCGCGCCTGAGCCCTCCGCTTATCGGACAGATTGCGGCGGAAGCTTCGCTCGACGAGCCGGAAGAATACATGCGTGAGACGTATGATGAATACGTGGAGCGGCGCAAATGCCTGATTGACGGGCTGAACCGGATTCCCGGTGTCTATTCGCCCATCCCGATGGGGGCATTCTATACGGTGGCCAAGCTGCCGGTGGATGACTGCGAGAAATTCTGCGCATGGTGTCTCTCTGAGTTCAATTATGAGGGGGAGACGGTGATGCTGGCTCCGGCAAGCGGTTTTTACACTACTCCGGGAGGCGGAAAGAACGAGGTGCGCGTGGCATACGTGCTCAAGAAGGAAGATCTGGTGCGCGCGTTGTTTATATTGCGCAAGGCACTTGAGGCGTATCCGGGAAGGGTGGACGACTGATGATGGGTTGGAAACTCTTTATAGCCCGTCGCATTTACCGGAGTGACGAAGGGAGGAAAGAGGTCTCGAAACCGGCGGTGCGTATTGCCGTGGCCGGCATCGCCATCGGACTGGCGGTGATGATCGTGTCGGTGGCTGTGGTCATCGGCTTCAAGCATCAGGTGCGCGACAAGGTCATCGGAATGGGTTCCGAGATTGTGGTGTCGGGCATTGACGGGGCTGACCTCTACCAGATGACTCCGGTGGTGGCGGAAGACAGCCTGCTTGACTCTTTCCGGAGGATTGCGGGGGTGTCGCACGTGCAGCGCTATTCCACCAAGCCGGGTATGATCATGACTTCCGACAATTTTCAGGGAATGATGGTGAAAGGAGTGGGACAGGAGTATGACTGGACTTATCTGAGAGCGCATCTGCTGGAAGGGGAGATTCCGGCCTTTTCCGATTCGGCCGCCTCAAACGCGGTGGTGGTGTCGCGCTCCATCGCCGACAGACTCTCGCTGAAGGTGGGCGACCGCTTGTTCACCTATTTCGTGGAGGACAATGTCCGTGCCCGCCGCCTGAAGGTTGCCGGCATCTATCAGACCAATTTCTCGGCCTTCGATGATTATTTCCTGATTACGGATCTTTATACTGTGAATCGGCTCAACAACTGGAAACCAGGACAGGTGGGAGGAGTGGAAATCTCCGTGGCCGGATACGGCCGGCTGGAGGAGGTGAACGATGGGATCCGTTCCGCACTGGGAGAGCATACAGACCGTTACGGGGAATATTACTGCTCACGGACCGCAGAGGAACTTTATCCTCAGATTTTCGCATGGCTTGACCTGCTGGACACGAACGTGTGGGTTATTCTGATCCTGATGACGGGTGTGGCGGGCTTCACCATGATTTCCGGACTGCTCATCATCATTCTGGAGCGCACGAACATGATTGGCGTGCTCAAGGCCCTGGGCGCGGACAATGCCTCTGTCCGTGAGATTTTCCTGGCCTTCTCGGTGTTCCTTATCGGTAGGGGGATGGTTTGGGGGAATGTTGTGGGACTGGGCTGTTGTCTGGTGCAATATCTCTTTGAGCCGATCAGGCTGGATCCTGTAACCTACTATGTGAATGCGGTGCCGGTTGAGCTGCATCTCGGCTGGATTGTACTGCTCAACGTATGCACGCTGCTGGTGTCCGTGCTGATGCTGGTGGGGCCGTCGTGTCTTATCAGCAGGATCCATCCGGCAAAATCCATCCGTTTTGAATAAATCCCGCTATAAATCAGCCGGGGAAATGAATCTTTTTAGTAATTTTGCAGTCCATAAGGACAAAAGGTAAATATAACAATATAGAAGTTATGGCAAAAGAATTGAAAGACCTGACCAAAAGAAGTGAAAACTATTCACAATGGTATAATGACTTGGTGGTGAAGGCCGACTTGGCGGAGCAGTCCGCCGTGCGCGGCTGTATGGTCATCAAGCCTTACGGATACGCTATCTGGGAGAAGATGCAGCAGCAGCTGGACAAGATGTTCAAGGAAACGGGACACGTGAACGCGTATTTCCCGTTGCTTATCCCGAAATCGTATCTGAGCCGCGAAGCCGAGCATGTGGAAGGTTTCGCCAAGGAATGCGCGGTGGTGACGCACTACCGTCTGAAGAACGCGGACGACGGCTCGGGAGTCATTGTCGACCCGGCCGCAAAACTGGAGGAGGAACTGATTATCCGTCCTACCTCGGAAACAATCATCTGGAGTACCTACAAGAACTGGATCAACTCTTACCGTGACCTGCCTATCCTCTGCAACCAATGGGCGAACGTGATGCGTTGGGAAATGCGTACCCGTCTGTTCCTCCGTACCGCCGAGTTCCTGTGGCAGGAAGGGCATACGGCTCACGCCACCCGTGAGGAGGCTGAGGCTGAGGCACAGAAGATGTTGCATGTGTACGGTGACTTTGCCGAGAAGTTCATGGCAGTGCCGGTTATCAAGGGTGTGAAGTCGGCCAACGAGCGTTTTGCAGGAGCGCTTGACACGTATACCATCGAGGGGCTGATGCAGGACGGAAAGGCGCTGCAATGCGGTACCTCACACTTCCTGGGACAGAACTTCGCGAAGGCGTTCAACGTGCAGTTCGTGGACAAGAACAACAAGCTTGACTATGTATGGGCCACTTCGTGGGGTGTTTCTACCCGTCTGATGGGTGCGCTTATCATGACCCATTCGGATGACAACGGTCTGGTGCTTCCGCCGCATCTGGCTCCTATCCAGGTAGTCATTGTTCCGGTCTACAAGAACGACGGGCAGTTGAAGCAGATTGACGCCAAGATAGAAGGCATCGTGAACAAGCTGCGTGAGATGGGCGTTTCGGTGAAGTATGACAATGCCGACAACAAGCGTCCGGGCTTCAAGTTCGCCGATTATGAGCTGAAGGGTGTGCCTGTCCGTCTGGTAATGGGTGGCCGCGACTTGGAAAACAATACCATTGAAGTCATGCGCCGTGATACGCTGGAGAAAGAGACGCGCACCTGCGACGGCATCGAGGAATACGTGAAGAACCTGTTGGAAGAGATCCAGTCGAATATCTACCAGAAAGCGTTGAAGTTCCGCGACGAGCACATCGTGAAGGTGGATACTTACGATGAGTTCAAGCAGCAGATTGAGAAAGGCGGGTTTATTCTGGCTCATTGGGACGGCACTCCGGAAACGGAAGACCGCATCAAGGAAGAGACAAAGGCAACCATCCGCTGTCTGCCTTTCGATGCTGACGAGGAAAGTCTGACTCCGGGCGTGGATATGGTGACAGGCAAGCCGTCGGCACGCCGTGTGCTTTTCGCCCGCGCATATTGATTACGTATATCCGCTGTGTGGGACAAACAAAAAAGGATGCACCAAGTGCATCCTTTTTTGTTGCTGCCTGTAAATATCGGTCTTTCCTTTAAGCCCATTTCTTCCGGTAGGCACGGTTTCCGTAGAAAGTGACTATCAGATAGCAGGTGAAGGGCAGAATGAACGACAGGTTGACGGCAGGCATTCCGAACAGCACGTGCTGGTCGATGATGGAAGCCTGGAGCGGGGGCAGGATGGATCCGCCAAGAATGGCCATAATCAGACCTGCGGCACCAAACTTGGCGTCTTCTCCCAACCCTTTTAGTGCGATTCCGTAGATGGTGGGGAACATCAGCGACATGCACGCCGATACGCCCACAATGCAGTACATTCCCCAGATGTTCTGGAAGAAGATCACTCCAAGTGTGAACAAGGCCGCGCCGATACCCAGTGTCCGCAACAGCAGTCCCGGATTGAAGAAACGCAGCAGGAAGGTGCAGACGAAACGGCTCACGCAGAACACGCCCATGGCGATGATATTATATAACTGCGAGCGTACCTCGGCATCCTGTTCTCCCATACCCATGCTCATGAACAGGCGGGTACCGTATTGGATGATGAACGTCCAGCACATGATCTGCGCGCCGACATAAAAGAACTGCACGAGCACTCCTTCGCGGTAACGCTGTACGTTGAGGAGCCGTTTCATGGTCGGTCCGAAATCTATTTTTCCGGATGAGTCTCCGTTTTTCGGCATCTTCATCAGCCGGATCAGGATCAGCATGCAGAGCGTCACCACACCGATAACCAGATAAGGTGCGATGAGTGTGGCCAGGTCCATGTCACGCACGGTGGCGAACTCACTGTCAGAGAGCAAGGCGCGTTCTGATGTGTCCAGCGGATGCAGACGGCGCTGGATGAATTCCATCGCCACATACATGCCCAGCATGGCTCCCATGGGGTTGAACGCCTGTGCGAGGTTGAGCCTGCGGGTGGCTGTCTCTTCCGATCCCATGGACAGGATATACGGGTTGCAGCTTGTTTCCAGGAACGACAGGCCGCATGTGAGAATGAAGTAGGCGACCAGGAACGGGTAATAGCTTCCGGTCATCTTGGCGGGGAAGAAGAGAAACGCTCCCAGCGCATACAGTCCCAGTCCCAACATGACTCCTGCCTTATACGTATAGCGGCGGATGAACATGGCGGCAGGAAAGGCCATGGCGAAGTAGCCTCCGTAGAAAGCCACTTGCACAAGCGTGCCTTCTGTCACACTCATGCGGAATATCTTGGAGAAAGCCTTTACCAGTGGAGTGGTGATGTCGTTGGCAAAGCCCCATAGGGCGAAGCAGCTCGTGATGAGCACAAAGGGAATGATGGCGGCCCACGAGCCGTCTCCTACTACAGGAATTTTCTTGGTGTTTTTCATTTTTGTCGTTTTTTTGTTGAGTTCCTCTAAAAGAGAGCAGGGAAGTCAGAATACAAGTATAGCCGACCTGTACGTGACGGCCGGGAAACGGGTACGTGTATGTTTCCCCTCCCGCCGTCACGTATCATGTCGGCATCGCTGACTTTTTATAATGCTGAAGTCAATTGCCGGAAGGCGTTCATGACTTCTTTCCCAGAATATAGGTTTCCAGATCGTCTATCTCGGCTTTTGTCAGCACGTCATTCCGCCCTCCCGACAGGATGATGATGCGGCAAGCCATCTCGAAGAACATGGCACGCTCGAAAACCTCGTCGAATCCTTTTCCGCATACCACTTGGCCATGCTTGCGCAGCAGACAGGAATTATGGTCTTTCAGAGCTGTTTTCACGTGCTCGGCCAGTTCAGGAGAACCCGGACGGAAGTACGGGATTACCGGAATCTCACTGCCGACATGGCACGGTACTTCGGCCGTCACGTTGAAGTTTTCCGGAATGGTTGTCATACAGGCTACGGCTGTGGCATAGGGAGACTGGAAATGCAATACGACATCCACGTCCGGACGTTCGCGCATCACACCCAGATGGAAACCGCTTTCCATTGACGGTTTCACGCCGTTCAGTACCTCACCGGTAGCCACGCGGCAAATCGAGACTTTCTCTTTCTGTAAGGATGGCACCCATGAGCCTGTACCGGAAACCAAGGCTTCCTCTCCAATGCGCCAGGAAATATTGCCGCTGCTGCATATCGTCAGTCCCGCGTCACCCACACGGTGCGCTTGTGCCAGAAATTCTTCTATTTGTTTGTCTGTAATCATAATGAGTCGTTTTTTCGTGGTTAATGATTTGTCCGGAGTTTATTTGTAGATCGGACCGTATGCCGCGCATGCACGGTAATCCGCTCCTTCCTTGTCCATTCCGAATGCGTTCCATGCGGCCGGACGGAAAATCTTGTCTTCGTCCACATTGTGCATGCATACCGGAATGCGGAGCATGGAGGCCAGTGTGATCAGGTCAGCTCCAATGTGGCCGTAGCTGATGGCGCCGTGGTTGGCTCCCCAGTTGTTCATTACGGAATATACGTCGCGGAACGCCGGCTTGTCGCACAGACGGGGAACGAACCATGTGGTCGGCCATGTGGGGTCGGTACGCTTGTTCAGCACCTCGAATATTTCCGGATCCACGTCGGCTGTCCAGCCTTCGGCGATCTGCAGTACGGGACCGAGTCCTTTCACCTGGTTCAGGCGGGACATTGTGACCGGCATGCCGCCTTTCGACAGGAAGTTGCTGGAGAAGCCTCCTCCGCGGAAATAGTCACGGTCTGCGGGCAGCCAGTTGGTGGCTTTCAGGCAGGCTTCCGCGTCTTTCTCTGTCATTTCCCAGCACGGTTTCATGCACGGGTTACCTGCTGCGTCCACGCTTTCGCCGGTTGCATCGAGCGTTGTAGCTCCGGAGTTGATCAGGTGGATCATTCCGTTTGCGGCCAGGCCGGTCAGTTCCTTGCCTGTCACACGCTTCACGGCTTCCGGGCTCCAATACGTACGCACGTCGCTGAACATCTGTCCGCATCCAGTCAGCAGGTTGCCGAACAGCATTGCCACTGCGTTGCAGGAGTCATTCTCTGTGGCCAGCACGTATGCCTTGCGGATTCCGTTCCAGTCGAATGTGCTGCACATCAGGGCTTCCGTGAAGTCACCGTTCGGTTTCCAGTCAGTCCACTGGCGCTGTCCCTGGAAGCCTGCGGCGATGGCATGGTGTCCGATGGCCTCTTCCTTGAATCCCAGTTCGCGGAGTCTCGGGTTGCCTTGGATCAGGTCGCGGACGATAAGAGTCATCTTCACCACGAATTCCCAGTCGGCGTCTTTCTGCTCGCGGGTCTTCTGGCGTTCCGGACGGTTCTTGTCCCATCCTTCTTTTACCTTGCAATATTTTTCTGTCCATGCCATGGCTTTCTCGTATTCCTCATGGTCATAGATGCCTTCTTCCATGCGGCGCAGGATTTCTGTCTCGTCCACGCTTTCGTTGCGCATGCCCAGATATTCCTGGAAGAAGTCCTGGTTCACGATACTTCCGGCGATACCCATGCACTGGCTTCCGATGGACAGATAGCTCTGACCGCGCATTTGTGCCACAGCGACAGCGGCGCGCGCCCAGCGGAGAATCTTCTCGGCCACGTCAGCCGGGATCGAGTTGTCGTCGATATCCTGTACGTCGTGTCCGTAGATGCCGAATGCGGGAAGGCCTTTCTGCGCGTGTCCGGCCAATACGGCTGCCAGATATACGGCGCCCGGACGTTCCGTTCCGTTGAATCCCCATACGGCTTTCGGCCAGTAAGGATTCATGTCCATGGTTTCGGAGCCGTAGCACCAGCAGGAAGTGACCGTGATGGTGGCGCCGACCCCTTCACGCTCGAACTTGTCGGCACACGCCGCGCTTTCGCCCACACGGCCGATGGTGCCGTCGGCTATCACACATTCCACGGGTTTCCCGTCCACATATCTCACGTTTGAAGAAATCAGTTCGGCCACAGCCTGTGCCAGTTTCATGGTCTTTTCTTCCAGGCTTTCACGTACGCCACCTTGCCGACCGTCGATTGTCGGACGAATACCGATTTTAGGATACTTGCTCATGATATAGAGTTTTTAGGTTAATGTTGATTGTTTATGTTTTCACTGAATGCAAATTTAAGCGATTCATTCTTTTCTGAATGGTACTAATTCGGCAAACTATAGTACAATATCGACTTATTGCCTTCCAGACTGTGAAAAAAACAGAACGGACGTGTTTGAATGCAGGCTCCTTTCCATTATCTTTGTGGCATTCATGAAAAAGAATACTGAGATGAACAGTGACATAGACCAGATGCATTACCTCGTCCTCCACATCGGTGAGGCGCATTGCAGGGCGAACTGGAACTTCAAGGATATCAGCAGTCCCTTCACCCGCATGTATTATGTGACGGAAGGGCATGCGCGGATCATTCTTCCGGACAAGACACAGGACTTGCGTCCCGGATTCATGTATATCGTCCCCGCGTTCACTCCCCACAGTTATGTCTGTCGGGAAGAGTTCCGTCATTACTATATACATATCTATAATGAGGCGGGGCATGATATTCTGGAGGACTGGGATCTTCCGACGGAGATCCTGCCGGACAGCGGCATACTTGCCCGTATCAGGAAACTGCATGAGCTGTGTCCGGAAATGGAGCTTACGCAGACCGATCCGCATTATTACGACAACAATTCCATATTGGACAGGAATATCCAGAAGAACAAGCGGCGGGAACTGTATGCCCGGGTGGAGTCGCGCGGCATCATCTATCAGTTGCTGGCGCAGTTTCTCCACGGAGCGCATCCCAAGCAATATGTGGAGGACGAGCGTATCACCCGAATACTGGAGCATATCCGTGCGAATCTGGAAGGGCGCACGGACCTCGACTCTCTGGCGGCCTTCTCGTGTCTGTCGAAGGACCATCTGATACGTATCTTCAAGAGGGAGATGAACATGACTCCGCTGGCTTATGTCAACAGGAAGAAAATAGAGAAGGCCCAGCTCCGTCTGGTGACCGAGACCGCATCGGTCAAGGAGATCGCCTATCAGCTGGGGTTTGAGGATCAGACTTATTTCAACCGGATGTTCAAGAAGATTACGGGCACCACTCCCACGGGTTATCGGGAGGCTTCCCGAAAGCCCGCGCTGTAGGTGGCTTGTCCGTAACGTTACGGTATATAAAAGAATCGCCCGGCTTTTTCTTTCGGCCGGGCGGTTCTTTTATGTGTCTTCGCGTCAATGCTTCGTGTTATGCTTCTGGTTCTGCATGCGCTCCATACGTTCTTTCTGCAAGCGTTCCTGCTCCTTCTGCAGTGCCTCCAGCTTGGCCATCAGGCCACTGGGCTTCTGCTGCGACGGCTCGCGCTTGTTGGCTTCCAGTTGGGCGAGCAGTTTCTTCTCGTCCGTCATCTTGCGCATGATCCACAAGATAAGGATGCTCATCACACCGGAGATAAAGTAGTAGTAGCTCAGTCCTGACGCATAGTCGTTGAAGATGAAGAAGAACATCAGCGGCATGATGTACATCATCCATTTCATGGCCGCCATCTGCGGATTGTTGCCCATATCCTGCTGGCGCATCATCACGATCTGGTTGATGACCGTAGTGGCGCTGAACAGCAGACAGAACAGGCTCAGATGGTTGCCGATGAGCGGGAGACTCATGTTCCAGCTGATCAGGTCATCGTAGGCCGAAAGGTCGTCCGCCCACAGGAAGCTCTGCTGGCGGAACTCGATGGCGTTCGGTACGAAGAAGAACAGAGCCATGTAGACCGGGGTCTGGAGCAGCATCGGCAGGCATCCTCCCATCGGGCTTACGTTGTATTCCCGGTAAAGGGCCATCGTTTCCTGCTGTTTCTTCAGCGCGTCTTCCGGATTCGGATATTTGGCGTTCAACTTGTCGACATACGGCTTCAGCGCGCGCATCTTGGCGGACGAGATGAATGACTTCCATGTGGTGGGCAATACCAGAACCTTCACGATGATGGTCATGAGCAGGATGACGAGACCCATACTCAGTCCCAGTCCCGAGAGCCAGTCGAACAGGTTGATGGTGAACCAGCGGTTGATGAGCCGGATGATCGGCCATCCCAGATACACCAGATCCTCCAGTTCCTGGTCCTTGTCGGTGAAACTCAGGTCGTTGCTTGCCAGCAGTGTCTTGAAGTGGTTCGGGCCGAAGTAGAACTGCAGGTGGGTGGGGACCGATCCTGTCGGGTCGAACGGCGTCACCATTTCAGCCCGGTAGTCCTTCATGTATCCGCTTCCCTGCTGCTCCATTCTCGAGTCGAGCGTCGCGTTCATGAAGCTTTGTTCGGCCATGAACACGCACGAGAAGTACTGGTTCTTGAAGGCCACCCAGTCGAGGGCTTCCGGAACCGTCTCATTGTCGTCCTTCGTCTCGCTCAGATAGTCGAAGCTTTCTCCCACCGGCTTGTAGGTGAGCGAGGTGTACCGTTGCTCAAAGGCGAACCCCTTTTCCATCTGGCGGGCGCGCTGCTTCCAGTCGATGCTCATGCTGTGGGTTGACGACGGGAAGAAGTTCTGCATGCCTGTAGCCTGCACGGTCAGGTCCACCATGTACGAATGGGGGAGCAGGCGGTAGTTAAGGTCGATGAATCCTCCGTTTGCCGCTTTCAGACGCATGGTCACCGTGCTGTCGGTGGCGTTCACCGTCTCAAAGAACATCCGGTAGCTGTTGACGTTTTCCATTTTTCCGTCAAAGCCGAAGTTCAGCGAGGCGTCGTCTCCGTCGAACAGCACCAGCGGCTCGTGTTTCTGGTCGTTGTATTCTTTTAATGTGGCCGAGCAGACACGTCCGCCCTTGTTGGTGAATTTCAGTCTGATGAGTTCGTTCTCAAGGGTTGTGAACGTTTCTTCCCCCTTGGTGGCGCTGTAGAACAGTGAGGTGCTGTCGGCCAGCGCCGCCTCCTCAGCCAGCGCCGCCTCTTTGCGGGCTTGCGCCTCCTTCTGCTGGATTACCTGCTGGATGGAATCCTGATAGTGTTGGGCTTGCGCTCTTTCTTCCTGACTGGGGCGGTTGTAGAGTCCGAAGCCTACAATCACCACCCCGATCAGCAGAGTTCCCACTAACGTGTTTTTATCCATTTGTCTGTATTCTTACATTAATATTATTTGTCGATGGCTGCCTTGACGAATGACAGGAACAGCGGATGCGGCTTCAGCACCGTGCTGCTGTATTCCGGATGGAACTGGGTGCCGATGTACCATTTCAGGGCCGGTATCTCGATGATCTCCACCAGGTCGGATTCCGGATTGATGCCCACGCACTTCATTCCCGCCTTCTCGAACTCAGCCTTGAAGTCGTTGTTGAACTCGTAGCGGTGGCGGTGGCGTTCCTGTATGTGTTCGGTCTTGTAGGCCTCGAAAGTCTTTGAAGTCGGGTCGACAATACACTCGTATGCGCCCAGACGCATTGTGCCGCCCATGTTGGTGATTGATTTCTGTTCCTCCATGATGTCGATCACGTTGTGTGGAGTCTTCTCGTCCATTTCGCGGCTGTTCGCGTCGGCATATCCCAGTACGTCGCGCGCGAACTCAATGGCCATGCACTGCATGCCCAGGCAGATGCCGAAGGTCGGCACATTGTGCGTGCGGCAGTATTTGGCAGCCACAAATTTGCCTTCGATGCCACGCTGTCCGAATCCCGGACAGATGATGATTCCGTCCATATCCTTCAACTGCTCCTCCACATTCCCTTCGTTCAGCTTCTCGCTGTTGATGAAGTGGATGTCAGCCTTATGGTCATTGTAGGTCGCTGCCTGTGAAAGGGCTTCCAGAATGGATTTGTAGGCGTCCTGCAGGTCGTATTTTCCTACAAGGCCGATTTTCACCACTTCCGTCGCATGGTGGCGGCGGTTCAGGAACTCCCTCCACGGGCCCAGGGTCGGAGTCTCGCCCACAGGCAGACCCATCTTCTCGAGGATGGTCACGTCAAGCTTCTGTTCCTGCATGCGCAGAGGCACTTCGTAGATGGTCGGCATGTCCATTGACTGCACCACGGCGTTTTCGTCCACGTTGCAGAACAGTGCCACTTTCTTGCGCAGGTTCGCGCTCAACTCGTGTTCCGTACGCAGCACCAGAATGTCGGGCTGGATACCCACCGACTGCAGTTCCTTCACCGAGTGCTGTGTCGGCTTGGTCTTCAGCTCTCCGGCGGCGGCCAGATAAGGCACGTAGGTAAGATGCACGCACAGCGCGTTCTTTCCCAGCTCCCATTTCAGCTGGCGGATGCTTTCCAGATAGGGGAGCGATTCGATGTCGCCCACCGTACCTCCGATTTCCGTAATGACGAAATCGAACTTGTACTTGTTGCCGAGCATTTTTACGTTCCGCTTGATCTCGTCTGTGATATGGGGGATGACCTGAATGGTTTTTCCCAGATAGTCGCCGCGGCGTTCCTTGTCAATCACGCTCTTGTAGATACGGCCTGTGGTGATGTTGTTGGCCTTGGTTGTCTGGATGCCCAGAAAGCGCTCGTAGTGTCCCAGGTCCAGGTCGGCCTCGTGGCCGTCCACTGTCACGTAGCACTCGCCGTGCTCGTAAGGGTTCAATGTTCCCGGGTCGATGTTGATATACGGGTCGAATTTCTGGATGGTAACGCTGTAGCCTCTTGCCTGCAGCAACTTACCGATGGAGGATGAGATGATGCCTTTGCCCAATGAGGAGGCCACTCCACCTGTCACGAAAATGTACTTTGTCTCTGCCACAATATGTATTGTTTAAAATTTTTAATTCCTGTAAGAAAGACCAGTTCCTTACAAGGTCGCAAAATTATAAAAAAAAGCCGAACGGACAAAAGCTATGTCGGCAAAACCGCTTTTTGTTGCAAATAACATTTGCTTTTTGTAGTTTTGCGCAAAATTTTTAATAGGCATTATCAATGAAAAAATCGGTATTTGTGGTATGGCTTCTGCTGTTGTTTGCCGGAAGCCACGCGCAGACGGTCAAGGATACGGAGAAAGTTGTGGCGGAGGTGGATTCAGTGGCATTGGCAGATCCTGGTATGGGGCAGGTTGCCGACAGTATCGGGGTGCTCGACACACCGATGCTTCCTGATACGGTCAGGGCTGCGGAGCGTGTGGAGCTTCCCGATACGGTGTCGCCTGTGGACACGATTGTACGGATAGAGGCGGCGGTTATTCCCGATGTGGTTATTCCTGATTCGCTTTGTGTTGACTCGCTTCGTGCCGATTCGCTCCGTGCTGATTCGCTTTTGGGCGGAAAGACAGCCAAGGCCGTAAAGCCTCAGAAAAAGGTGGCGCCGCCTTCGCCTTATGTCATCAAGTTCAGACAGATGGTGGCCGCTTTCCGGAAAGACTATGATGAGGCGTTGGAGCGGTGGGACGACATATACCTTATTATTAGGGGAATCAAGGCCGACCCGGATTTCTTCAAGCTCTATGTTCCCGCCACTTATTATACGGAGGTGCCTGAACAGGCATACGGGATAGAGGGATGGAAGCCGGTCATTCCGTTCCTGAAGGAGGATCCCCGGCCTGGGATGATTCCTCCCGTAGGGAATCTCTGCCGCACGGTGGACGTGGACCGCTATATCAACCGTCAGCTGTTGTCTTTCTATCTGGACTATCCGGAACTGGTGTCGGAGAACGAGATGGATTTCGCCGACCTCAAGCCTCTTCTGGGCGAGAAAACCGTTGCCGATAGCAATGAGAAGACCATCAAGCAGCTGATGAAGGCTCCGAGGGTGCCCAAGAAAATGGTGCAGAAGGACTTGCTGGTCATCAAGCCCAATTTCTGGCTGATTACCGGAAACGGCTACCTGCAGTTCTCGCAAAACTATATCTCGGACAACTGGTATAAGGGCGGGGAGAGCACCAAGTCGTTCCTTGCCGGACTGACGTTCCAGGCCAACTACGACGACCGGCAGAAAATCCAGTTCGAGAACAAGCTGGAGTGGAAACTGGGATTCGCGGGGGCGCCTAATGACACGTTGCGCAGCTACCAGCCGAACAACGATATGTTGCGCATCAGTTCCAAGCTGGGTTATAAGGCGTTCAATACCTGGTACTATACACTCTCGGCCGAGTTCAAGACACAGCTTTTCTCCACTTACGAGACGAATACGGAAAACCTGGTTTCCGGATTCTTCACTCCGGCGGAGCTGAACATCGGTCTTGGTATGGACTACAAGTACATCAAGGACGGAGTGTGCAACCTGTCCGTGCTGATCAACCCGGTGAACTATACGCTCTACAGTATCGCGAAAGAGGATGAGGTGGACCCCACCAAGTTCAACATCAAGGAAGGGCACCGGAGGGAGAGCGTATGGGGCTCGCGTCTGGAGACCACACTGAAATGGCAGGTGTTCTCCATGCTGTTGTGGGAATCGCGACTGTCGTACACCACAAACTACGAGAAAGTGCTGGGTGAATGGGAAAACACATTTACCTTTGCCATCAACCAGTACCTTTCGACCAAGCTCTTCGTCCATGCCCGTTTCGACGACGGCGTGACGCGTGAGGAAGGCCACAGCTACTGGCAGTTGCAGGAACTGCTCAGCTTCGGCTTGAACTATACGTGGTGAGGCAGGACGGGAACAACCATCCTGTGAGACTGGAATATAAATTGAGAAATATATGGAATTCATCTTTCACTATCCTTCGTTTGTGACGATTCTCGACTTTATCGGGACGTTCGCCTTTGCCATCAGTGGCATCCGCCTGGCCTCCGCCAAGCGGTTTGACTGGTTCGGGGCATACGTGGTGGGACTGGCGACTGCCATCGGAGGGGGAACCATCCGTGATGTGCTGCTCGACGTGACTCCCGCATGGATGCTCGATCCGATGTATCTTATCTGTACGGCGATGGCCATGTTTTTCGTGATCCTTTTCGGCCGTTATGTCATTCGCCTGAACAACACGTTCTTCATTTTCGACACCATTGGTCTGGCGTTGTTCACTGTGGTCGGTTTCAGCAAGGCGTACGATCTGGGCTATCCGTTTTGGGTGGCCATCATCATGGGCAGCATCACCGGCGCGGCGGGCGGTGTGATCCGTGATATTTTCATCAACGAGATCCCGCTGATTTTCCGTAAGGAGATTTATGCCATGGCGTGTGCCATCGGCGGTCTCATCTATTGGTTCTGTCTGGTGGCGGGTCTGGAGTCACACTGGTCGCAGGTTATCGGCGGCATGTCGGTGTTCATCGTGCGTATTCTGGCCGTCCGTTACCAGATCACCCTTCCGATTCTGAAAGGGGAGGAGACAGAGGAAAAAGAATGACCGGCGTTCAGGTCGGGATAAGACAAGGCCGGCCGGCTGGTCCGCAAATGCTTCAGGCATGGATCAGCCGGCCGGCCTTATATTGTCCGCTCAATCGTTTTCCGCACTGTTTTCCTTCAGCCACTGCGTCCTGCGCAAGTCGGGCAGGTGCTTGATCGAGAAACTGTCGAACCTGGCCTCGAAGCCGTCACCGTCAGGGCAAGCCCCCATTATTCCTACCATGACAGGATGATTGTCCTGCAGCCAGGCGTTGCGCATCATCGTGTATTCCTTGTCGTCAAAGGAATAGAATATTTCCACGGCGTCCAGCCGGCGCACCGCCTTGATCCATACGAAAGGTACGGGCTTGTCCAACGGTATGATACTCCAGTCGCTCGTGTGGTGGGTTACGACAGTGCTGAGATTATACTTCCCGTCCACGAATTCGATGCCGGCCTTGATATAATTCTCATGGTCAATGCGCAACATCAGTCCTGACTGGTCGAAACGTGTCCTGTAGTCACCGGATATTCTTACTTTCACCTCAAACTCTCCGCCACGCAGAGCGTACAGGAACGGGGCGTCATCCACGGTGAACCCATAGTGGGAGATACGCCAATAATCAGTCTTTGGGGTGACATTCATCGAAAGCGAGCCGCTTTCGATCTTCCATTGTTCCGGTTCGTTGAACCACTGCATCTTTTCCAATGATTGCGCCATGCAGGTAAGTGAGGTGGCGGTCATCAGTCCGCCTAATAATAACTTTTTCATTCTCGTATATTTGATATATGGTGTCATGTTCCTTGGGTAACGCGTCATGTTCTCCGGAATCCGGCAGACCGGCCGGAATGTCTTTGACGGATTTTCATTACCTTTGCAAAGGTAAGGTATGGCAAGACAATACACAATGATTATAAATAACCATTTTTCTCATGTCGCCGACTATGGACAGTAAAGATATATTGGACAAGGAGTTCTCCGCGCAGGACTTTGCGGAGGGACAGCCGTATGGGCAGATGCTGGACAGCTATAAGGATATAGCCCGCAACTATGCGCGGATGGAAAATGCCATTGCTGTATTGAGCGACTTGCGCGGCAACGCAAGTTACATCTACTACGGCGGTTTCTCACGGGTGCTGGGAATGGACAAATGTGGGGGAGAGAGCAAAGTGTCTTCCATCTGGGAAGAAGAGATCCTCGCACTCATCCATCCCGATGACCTGGCCGGCAAGCACTTGCAGGAGCTCTGTTTTTTCCATTTCATCAGACGCCAGCCCAAGAGGAAACGTGCCGATTATTATTTGACGAGCAAGCTTCGTATGAGAAACGGAATGAACAGTTATATCCCGGTGTCGCACCGGATGTTCTACGTCTCCACTCCCTCCGATACCGCCTTGTGGCTGGCGCTATGTCTTTATGGCCCTTTGCTGTTTGACATTCCCGCCAAGTGCCTGATAATAGACTCCTCTGACGGCCAGATGATAGAACTGGACAAGCAGAATAACGGGAAGATACTGTCCGCCAGGGAGAAACAGGTGCTGGGGCTGATAGACAGGGGGATGACAAGCAAAGAGATAGCCGTAACATTGTCTGTCAGCGTGAATACAGTCAGCCGGCACAGGCAAGAGATTCTGGGCAAGCTTCAAGTGAAGAACTCCATTGAGGCCTGCCGGGTGGCAAAAGACCTGAGGCTGATATGAGACGGTTCCGTCTCCCCCGGAAGGCCGGATCTTATCGGCGGTCCGGTTTCTTTATGCGCAGGCAGGCGCCGCCGCCCGGAGCCAGCCTGACCGGAATGGAGTCTCCTGATTCTACCTCCTGCATCCTCACCTGACAGGTCTCCCGGTTTGTCAGGTAATGGGCGTCCTCGCCGTCAAGCATCAGCTGCACCGTATAGGCGCCTTCAGGAAGGAAGGTCAAAGGAATGGACAAGGTACGCGCCTCTTCATTCGTGGCCGCACCGATCAGGTATTCCGTATCCGTCTCGCGCATCATGACGATATATTCACCTATCTTTCCCATCAATGTCCTGCTTTCTTTCCAGGGCATCCGCTGGGCGGACAGGAAAGCCAGCAGTTCGGGATACTTGCGGTACATCTCCGGAATGTCTGGGATAATGGTCGCGCCGGAAAAAGTGATCAAGGTGCGGGCGGCTTCGGACACGACCGTAGAGGGAACCGGCTTGTTCTCGTCCACACGGGTCGTGTTGCCTTGCCGCAAGTCGAACATGCCGTTGTTCATGTCCAGCGGGCCTGCCAGCATGTTGACAAAGACCGATGTCACGAACGTTCCGGGTCCGAATACCCGGTGCGCGTCCAGTTGGGCCTGGCAATATTCACGGGTGACGGCATTGGGCCATGTGCGCATCTGTCCGTATGGGTGGACCGGTCCGTCGTGGAAATCAACCAGCAGCCTGTTTTCCGCGCATAAGCGGGTGATCTTCCGGGTCCACGCGTTCTTTTCTTCCGGAGTTCCGTTCATGAACCCGTACTTCACTCCGGCCGCGCCCCATTCGCGGTATTGTCTCAATGTTTTCTCAATCGGATACTTCCGTCCTCCCACATCGTTCAGATACAGCCAGATGCCGACCCCTTTCTCTTTTCCGTAGCTCAGGATGCGTCTCACATCGTCTGTCTTGCCGCCCGACACCGGATTGGACGTGCCGTCAAATTCCGGTCCATACCAGTTTGCGTCGAGCACCAGATACTTGAATCCTTGTTCCGCCGCGAAATCAACCATGCGCACCCACGACGGATATGTCATCGTGTAAGTGAAGCCGTCGTCCGTGATTGCGCCGTTTATGCGCCAGTCCCATACTGCCGTTCCCGGCTTTACCCATGAGAAGTCGCCCGAAGGCTCGGGGTTCAGCAGCTCGATCAAGTGTGAGTCGACCATCTCGCCCGGAGTCCTTCCATGCAGGATGACACGCCAGGCGGAGACGTATCCCGGTTCCAGCCGCGCGGGCTTGGAGGCCACCTGAAACGTTCTGTCTCCTTTTGAGGATGACAAGAGCAAGGGTTCTCCTGTTCTTAAGTCCGCCTCGTGGAGTGCCATGAACTGGTTCTCTCCGGCTTGGACCGTCATCACCGGCTGGCGTTCCCCTTCCACCTCGCTCAGCTTGTCCGGTCCCAGGTTATGGTATTCTCCATTATAGAACCATGCCGTATAATCGCCGGCAAAGCTGTATTGAGTGCATTCGCTTTCGGTCTCCTCGCTCTGTCCGGCCTCTTGCGGAACAACATACCGGAAGGCGACCCCATCCTTGTATGCCCGGAACACTGCCTGAATCCGGCTGATTCCCTGATGTCCTTCCGGCGCCTTGAATGACAGGGTCAGTTCATTATACTGGTCCTTCACCTCCTGCCGTTTCCCCCATACCGGTTTCCATACGCCGTCGTGGCTGGATGCGGATGCCGAGACAGTCCAGTCCTTGCCGGGAATCATTCCCTGATGTTTCCCCTTGAATCCGATATGGGAGGAGGTGATGAGTTCCTCTCCCTGATCCGAGAAAGAGTAGACATAAAGTCCGGAAGAGTCTTTCTCAATGGACACTTCCAGTGCCTCGTCTGGAGAAACGACCCGGAAGCTATCGGCGGATGGCTGGCACGAACAAGACACGATGGCAAGACAAGCCATCGCCGGCAGGCATAAGGTTTGTTTCATATCAAGGATGTTTTTAAGAATCATAATCGTTTTTTACAGATGGAATCGTATCATGAAGTGATCCCGTTTATGGTCAGATGTTACAAAAATAATCAAACTCGCCCACATACAGATAGATTTTGGAGAAATAATGCAAGCTGTTGGAAGTGAAAGTCCCGGAAAAACTTTTCCAAGGACTTCCGTCATTTTTGGCAGATTCATTGCCGGACAGGTGGGGCAATTTGGTTTTTGAGCGTTGGGCGTCCGAAAATCACATACCAAAACGGAAACTTACTTCCGTGGACAAGCTTTCTTTTATCGGAAGAAGGGGGATCACGTTTTTCGTCCACAAAAAAAACGCCGAGGCGTTTTTTAAAAACGCTTCGACGTTTTGACTGAAACGCCCTGACGTTTTACCCAAAATGTCTAGACGTTTTTTCCTTGCCTCGGATCACTGCAGCGTGCCTGCTTCGGCCTGCTGGATCATCTCCTGGCTGGCGTACATGTACACTTCCACACGGCGGTTCTCCTGCCGTCCGGCCTCGGTCGAGTTGTCGGCCACCGGATTGGCCTCGCCCATTCCTTCTACCGACTTGATCTGGTTGGGCGACACGCCGCATCCCAGCAGGTAGCTCGACACGCTCTGCGCACGTTCCTGCGACAGGTCGAGGTTCTTCTGCACACTCTGCTCGGCGGTGGAGTTCTTCCAGCCGGTGTTGTCGGTATATCCGTACACGTTCACGTCCATGTCGCGGTTCTGGTTGAGCACGTTGTTGGCGAACTTGCTTAGTGACGCCTTTGCCGATGAGCTCAGCGTGGAACTGCTGGTGGAGAAGAGGATTCCCGAGTCGAAAGTCACTTTCACGGCCTGCAGTCCGTTGCTATCGGTCACTTTCTCCACTTCGGCACCCTGGATCTGCTCGGCCTGTTCGGCAGCCTTGTCCATCTTCCGTCCGATCAGCACTCCGGCTCCGGCACCTACCGCGCCGCCTACAGCCGCACCGATGGCCGCGCCCTTGCCGTGGCCGAAGATGCCGCCCAGAGCGGCTCCGAGTGCGGCGCCGCCTCCTCCGCCGATCAGTCCGCCTTTGGCGGTGTTCGTCATTCCACATCCGCTGAATGCCAGGCACGCGCTCAGCAATACAGCCATTGAAGTCGTTTTGTTCATTTTCATGTCTTGATTGTTTTAGTTAAGCGGTTTGTTTTGTCAATATGCGAAAAGAGGGTAGTTCTTCATCGTTTCGTTCACACGGTGGCGTACGGACGCGATCACTTCCTCGTTGTCCACGTTCGAGAGGACCGTTTCGATCATTTCCGCGATTTCATACATCAGGTCCTCCTTGGCGCCGCGGGTCGTGATGGCCGGTGTGCCCAGACGGATTCCTGAGGTCTGGAACGCGGAGCGGGTGTCGAACGGCACCATGTTCTTGTTGACCGTGATGTCGGCGCTCACCAGTGCCTTCTCTGCCACCTTGCCGGTGAGGTCGGGGTATTTGGTGCGCAGGTCCACCAGCATCGAGTGGTTGTCCGTACCGCCGGACACGATGGTGAACCCTCTGTCCATGAGTGCCTGTGCCAGCACACGCGCGTTCTTCTGCACCTGCTTCTGGTATTCCTTGTATTCCGGCTGCAGGCATTCGTGGAAGGCTACGGCCTTGGCCGCGATGACATGTTCCAGCGGACCGCCCTGGATGCCGGGGAATACGGCGGAGTCGAGCAGCTGCGACATCATCTTGATCTCGCCTTTCGGGGTTTTCTTGCCCCAGGGGTTGGGGAAGTCCTTGCCCATCATGATGACGCCTCCGCGCGGGCCGCGCAGTGTCTTGTGGGTGGTGGAGGTGACGATGTGCGCGTATTTCACCGGATTGTCGAGCAGTCCCGCCGCGATGAGTCCGGCAGGGTGTGCCATGTCGATCATCAGCAGTGCGCCCACTTTGTCGGCGATGTCGCGCATGCGCTTGTAGTCCCATTCGCGGGAGTAGGCCGAGCCGCCGCCCACAATCAGCTTCGGACGCTCGCGCAGGGCGATCTCTTCCATCTGGTCATAGTCCACGCGTCCGGTTTCCTTGTTCAGGTTGTATTCGCAGGGCGTGTAGAGGATTCCCGATGTGTTGACTGCCGAGCCGTGTGACAGGTGTCCGCCGTGGGCCAGATTCAGTCCCATGAACTTGTCGCCCGGGTTCAGCACGGCCAGGAATACGGCGGCGTTCGCCTGTGCTCCCGAGTGAGGCTGCACGTTGGCCCATTCCGCGCCGAAAATCTGTTTCAGGCGGTCGATGGCCAGCTGCTCGCTCTGGTCCACCACCTCGCAGCCTCCGTAGTAACGTTTGCCGGGATAGCCTTCCGCGTATTTGTTGGTCAGGCACGACCCCATGGCCTGCATGACTTGGTCGCTCACGAAGTTTTCCGAAGCGATCAGCTCGATGCCTTTCAGCTGGCGCTGATGCTCCTTCTCAATGATGTCAAAAATCAAATCGTCTCTTTTCATGTTGTTGTCTCAATTATGTTTTTTATTCATACATTTCAGAATATCACTCCCACGGAGAAGCTCAGCACATTGAGGCGGCGCTTGATGGCCATCTCTCCCTCGTTGTAGGGCGGCTCGGTGGCGGCCTTGTCGTAGATGATGGATTCGGTGAAGTTGTGCAGTCCCACCTCGTACCGGAAGTCGATGAATATGTTCGAGAGGTTCACCGCCAGTCCCACCACGGCACTGTATCTGAAGGATTCCATCTCCTCCGTGATGCCTTCCTGAAGGAATCCGCTGTATTCGTTCCTGCTGTGCGCCTTCCATATCCAGCTCACTTTCGGCCCGGCCATGAAGGCCATTCCGTAGGGGTGCACGTCGATGAACTTGTAGCCGTAGAGCAGGGGGATGTCGAATGTCGTGATGCGGCTCTTGATCAGTCCGCTTTCTTTCAGCAGTTCGGAGTTGGCCAGCGTGTAGGGGATGGAGACACTTCCCTGCAGCACGTTGTAGGACAGCTCGGGCTGGATGAAATGGTGCTTCTTCATGTTGAAGCGGCAGAATACGGAGGCGAAGTATCCCACCTTATAATTGTTCTGCATGTCCTCCAGCTCTTTCCCGCTGATGGAGAACCGGTCGGTGAAGAACATGGATGAGTTGAATCCCGCCCGTACGCCTATGTTCGCTACCGGTTGCCGCAGAGTGACCATTGGCGCGCTGGTGTTCTGTGCCGGCAGCGTCCCCGCCGCCAGCAGCCAGATACCTGTAAGGACGATAGCGATTCTCCTGCGCATCTCATTTCTTCTTTTCCACCGACCAGCCGAACTTTCCTATCTTTTCGCCCAGGCCGTAATATCCGCCGTGCACGTAGACCAGCAGTCCCGACTGTGCCAGCTCGAACTTGCCCGTCTCGCTGTTCAGGTATTTGTCGTCGGCCTGCACGTTCACCACGTCGGCGATGAACATGTCGTGCGAGCCCAGAGACACGATCTCCTTCACCCGGCATTCGATGCATAGGGGGGACTCCTCGATGATGGGAGCCTTCACCGTCTTGGCCTTTCCGGGGGTGAGTCCCATTTCCTGGAACTTGTTGTGGTCTTTGCCCGACCGCACTCCGCACCAGTCGGTGGCATACGCCATGTCCTGTGTGGTGAGGTTGATGACGAACTCCATGTTCTTCTTCAGGATCGGGTAGGAGTGGCGTTCCGGCCTCACGGAGATGTAGCACATGGGCGGATTGGTGCACAGCGTGCCCGTCCATGCCACCGTGATGATGTTGTATTCTTCCTCGCAGCTTCCGCAGCTTACCATTACCGCCGGGAGCGGATAGATCATGGTGCCCGGTTTCCAGTCCTGTTTCATGGCTTACAGCAGTTTGATTTTGTCCTTCGACTGTTCTCTTTCGCAATAGTGGCATTTCAGCAGTCCCTTTTCCTTGTCCACCACGTGGAACCAGGTCTGCATCGGCTCGTTGTTGGTGATGCACTTCGGGTTGTTGCATTTCACGATGCCTTTCAGCTCGTCCGGCATGATGACGGGTTTCTTCTCCACAACCTCATAGTCCTTGATGATGTTCAGCACGATGTTCGGCGCCACCACTGACAGGCGGTTGATCTCTTCGGAGCTGAAGAAGCGGTCGGCGATCTTGATGATGCCCTTCTTGCCCAGCTTCTTGCTCTCGAGGTTGTTGCCGATGGTGATGTTCGCCGTCACCTCGTCGAGATGGAGCATCGCCACCACGGTGAACAGCTTGTCGGACGGTATATGGTCGATTACGGTGCCGTTTCTCAGCGCGGCCACCTGCAATTCTTTCTTTTCGTTCATGTTCATATCGTTTGGTTGATGAAAAATTCCGGGTCTTGTCATTTCAGCGTGTCGGCCTTCACGTCGTCGAGCGTGATGCCCAGCACATCGCACAGGATAGCCTCGCGGGCATACAGGCCGTTCTTGGCTTGCTGGAAATAGTATGCTTTCGGATTGTCGTCCACATCGTAGGCGATCTCGTTTACGCGGGGCAGGGGGTGGAGAATGCGGAGGTTGGGCCGCGTGTACTCCAGCATCCTGTTGTGCAGGATGTACACGTCCTTCACTTTCTCGTATTCCATCAGGTCGGTGAAGCGTTCGCGCTGCACGCGGGTCATGTAAAGGATGTCCGCGTCGGCGATGGTCTCTTCCGTGAAGTCCGTATGCTCGAAATAGCGGATGTGGTTCTCCTCGCAGTAGAGCTTGTATTCTTCGGGCATTCGCAGCTCGTCGGGCGCGATGAAATGGAAGGTGGGGTTGAAGTGTCTCATGGCCATCAGCAGGGAGTGTACGGTACGTCCGTATTTCAGGTCGCCCACCAGATAGATGTTCAGGTTCTCAAGTGTCCCTTGTGTCTTATATATGGAATACAGGTCGAGCATGGTCTGCGAGGGATGCTGGTTCGCTCCGTCTCCCGCGTTTACGATGGGCACCGGCGCGGTCTCGCTGGCGTAGCGGGCCGCCCCTTCCAGATAGTGGCGCATCACGATGATGTCTGCGTAGTTGCTTACCATCATGATGGTGTCCTTGAGGGTCTCGCCCTTCGACGAGCTGGTCACTTTCGGGTCGGTGAATCCGATCACTTTCGCGCCCAGACGGTTTGCGGCGGTCTCGAAGCTCAGTCGGGTGCGGGTGGAGGGTTCAAAGAAAAGGGTCGCTACTATCTTGCCGTCCAGCAGGCGCCGGTTCGGTTTCTTCTCGAATTCTTTTGCCATTTCCAGCAGGTAAAGGATCTTGTCTTTCGAGTGCTTGGCAATGGTGACAAAACTTTTATTTTCCATATTAAACGTTTTTGATGGCTGTTATAATATCGGAGTCCAAAGGTAGACAAAAAAAATAAATATTCAAATAAATGTTTCATTCTTTCGGTTTTGTTGGAATATTCCACTGAATTTCTCTAAATTTGCGGTTCAAAATAAAACTGGAAAATAGCATTCTATCAGTATGAGAAAGACGTTTATCATCGTTTTGTGGGCGGCGTTCGTGGTGGCTGTCGCGACGGTAGCCATTGTGTTCACGGCCATATCAAAAGGAAAGATCGGATATGTGCCTCCTGTAGAGGAGCTTGAAAACCCTAACCTGAAATTCGCCACCCAGGTCCTTTCGGAGGACGGACAGCTGCTCGGCACCTGGTCGCTCAGTAAGGAGAACCGCGTGTACGTGGGATATGATGATCTGTCGCCCCATCTGGTGCATGCTTTGATCGCCACCGAGGACGTGCGTTTCGACCGGCATTCGGGCATCGACGCACGCGCGTTTCTGCGTGCCGTCGTCAAGCGCGGCATACTTATGCAGAAGCATGCCGGCGGCGGAAGTACCATCACCCAGCAGCTTGCCAAGCAGTTCTATTCGCCCACGGCGGACAATGTGATGGAGCGTCTGCTGCAGAAGCCCATCGAGTGGGTGATCGCCGTGAAGCTGGAGCGGTATTACACGAAGGAGGAGATCCTTACGATGTATCTCAACAAGTTTGACTTTCTGAACAACGCGGTCGGTATCAAGACGGCGGCCAAGACATATTTCGCCAAGGACCCGAAGAACCTGAAGATCGAGGAGGCGGCCACGCTGATCGGCATGTGCAAGAACCCTTCGCTCTATAATCCGCGCCGCTTCAACGAGCGCTCGCGCGGACGCCGCAACGTGGTGCTCGACCAGATGCGCAAGGCCGGGTACATCTCCGGGGCGGAGTGTGACTCGCTGAAGGCGCTTCCGCTGACGCTCAAGTTCCAGCCGGTGGACCATAAGGACGGGCTCGCCACTTATTTCCGTGAGTACCTGCGCGGAATGATGACGGCCAAGAAGCCCGAGAGGAGCAAGTACCGCGGATGGCAGATGCAGACCTATTATGAGGATTCGCTGGCATGGGAGACCAATCCGCTGTACGGGTGGTGCGCCAAGAACAAGAAGAAGGACGGCACCAACTATAATATCTATGTCGACGGACTGAAGATCCATACCACCATCAACTCGCGCATGCAGCGTTATGCCGAGGAGGCGGTCTACGAACATGTGGCCCAGTATCTGCAGCCCCGTTTCTTCAAGGAGAAGCGCGGACGCAAGACGGCTCCGTTCACCAACGAGCTTACTCCGGAAGAGGTGGACCATATCCTGATGCGCTCCGTGCGCCAGTCGGACCGTTATCGCCTGATGAAGGCGTCCGGATGCTCGGAGGCGGAGATCATGAAGTCGTTCAACACGCCGCACGAGATGAGCGTGTTCTCTTACGACGGTGACAAGGATACCATCATGAGTCCCTTGGACTCCATCCGTTACTACAAGCATTTCCTGCGCGCGGGATTCATGTCGATGGACCCCCTCAACGGTCATGTGAAGGCATACGTGGGCGGGCCCAACTACAACTATTTCCAGTATGACATGGCGATGGTGGGACGGCGGCAGATCGGCTCTACCGTGAAGCCGTTTGTCTATTCGCTGGCCATGGAGAACGGATTCTCGCCTTGCGACGAGGTGCGCAACGTGGAGATCACCCTTTTCGACGAGAACGGCATCCCATGGTCGCCGCGCAACAGTTCGCGCCGCCATTACGGGGAGATCGTGACACTGAAGTGGGGACTGGCCAACTCGAACAACTGGATATCCGCTTATCTGATGAGCAAGCTCAGTCCCTACGACCTTGCCCGCCTGATCCATTCGTTCGGAGTGCTCAACAAGGATGTGCAGCCCACGGTCTCCCTCTGTCTGGGACCGTGCGAGATCTCGGTGGGCGAGATGGTGAGCGCATATACGGCATTCGTCAACAAGGGAATCCGTACGGCCCCGCTGTTCGTGACCCGGATAGAGGATAACGACGGCAATGTGATCGCCACGTTCACTCCCCAGATCAATGAGGTGATCAGCGAGTCCACTTCCTACAAGATGCTGGTCATGCTGCGTGCCGTCATCAACGAGGGTACAGGCAACCGTGTGCGCCGTCTCTACGGCATCAAGGTGGATATGGGCGGAAAGACCGGAACCACCAACAACAACTCCGACGGCTGGTTCATGGGATTCACCCCGTCGCTCGTGTCGGGCTGCTGGGTCGGCGGCGAGGAGCGTGACATCCACTTCGACTATATGCGCGACGGACAGGGCGCCTCTATGGCCTTGCCCGTGTGGGGACTCTATATGCAGAAGGTGTTTGCCGACAAGACTCTAGGCTACTCGGAAGACGAGACATTCGGCATCCCGGACGATTTTGACCCTTGCAAGGACCGGCTCACGGAGATCGAGGAGGAAAATTCCAGCCGTCTGGATGACATTTTCTTCCAGTAAGCTGGTTCTGGAACTGGCACCGGATAATTGCAGGACAGTGGAACTCGCGGCCGTCGGGTTGGGGTTCCACTGTCCTTTTTTCGTATGGCGGAGCTTTTCCGCAGGCAAGATCTGATCAATCTCCTGAAAGGGAGCTCGCCATATCGATTTTTTGTATTAACTTTGCGTCCAAAAATTAAAAACGTTATAAATGAAATCGGATATAGAAATCGCGCGCAGTATCGAACTGCAGAAAATCAAACAGATTGCCCGGGAATACGGCATTCCTACTGATGAGATCTCGAATTATGGCCGTTACATCGCCAAAGTGCCTGAAACATTGATCGATGAGGAAAAGGTAAGACAGAGTAATCTGATTCTGGTCACTGCCATCACCCCGACAAAGGCCGGCATCGGTAAGACGACCGTGTCCATCGGTCTGGCGTTGGGACTGAACAAGATCGGGAAGAAAGCCATCTGCGCTCTCCGTGAGCCTTCGCTGGGGCCCTGCTTCGGCATGAAGGGCGGGGCCGCGGGAGGCGGTTACGCACAGGTGCTTCCGATGGACAAGATCAATTTGCACTTCACGGGTGACTTCCATGCCATCACTTCCGCGCACAACATGATTGCCGCACTGCTCGACAATTACATGTATCAGAACAAGGACAACGGCTTCGCCTTGAAGGAGGTGTTGTGGAACCGCGTGCTTGACGTGAACGACCGTGGCTTGCGTTACATTGTCACCGGCCTGGGAGGCAAGACGAACGGCATTACCCGCGAGTCGAGCTTTGACATCACGCCGGCTTCCGAGATCATGGCCATTCTGTGTCTGGCCAGGGATGAGGCTGACCTCCGCCGCCGTATCGAGAACATCCTGCTGGGTTTCACGGTCGACAACAAGCCGTTTACGGTGAAGGACCTGGGCGTGGCCGGCGCGATCACCGTGTTGCTGAAAGACGCGTTATCGCCCAATCTGGTGCAGACCACCGAACACACTCCCGCGTTCGTGCATGGGGGACCTTTCGCGAACATCGCTCACGGGTGCAACTCCATCCTTGCCACAAAGCTGGCCATGACGTTCGGCGAATATGCGGTGACTGAGGCCGGATTCGGCGCGGATTTGGGTGCGGAGAAGTTCTATAACATCAAATGCCGTAAGGCAGGCCTGCAGCCCAAGCTGACCGTCATTGTCGCCACGGCCCAGGGACTGAAGATGCACGGAGGGGTGGAACTGGACAAAATCAAGGAACCGAATATGGAGGGCCTGAAGGAGGGCGTGAAGAATCTTGACAGGCACATCGAGAACCTGAGCTCGTTCGGGCAGACCGTAGTGGTGGCGTTCAACCGCTATGCCAATGATACGGATGAGGAGCTGGATTTCGTGCGCCGGCATTGTGAGGAGATGGGAATCGGGTTCGCCATCAACAACGCGTTTATGGAAGGTGGCGAAGGAGCGGTTGAACTGGCTGAGCTTGTGGTGGACACCATCGAGCGCAATCCGTCGAAGCCGCTTGTATATACTTACAATGAGGGTGATACGGTAGAGGAAAAGGTGGAAAAAGTGGCCGAAGGACTGTATGGTGCGAAACAGGTGCTTTTCGCTCCGGCTGCCCAGAAGAAGCTCCGTATGATCAAGGAGCTGGGCTACACGCATTTCCCTATCTGCATTGCCAAGACGCAGTATTCGTTCTCTACCGACCCGAAACTTTATGGTGTGGCCAAAGGCTTCAATTTCGGCGTGCGTGACATCGTGATCAATGCCGGAGCGGAAATGCTGGTGATTGTGGCCGGAGAGATCATGCGTATGCCGGGCCTTCCGAAAGAGCCTCAGGCGCTGCATATCGATATAGTGAACGGAGAAATAGAAGGTCTGTCCTGATTCATGAAGCCTCAGTTTCTGATAGGTTCTTTGTGTGCTGACAATGGGAAAGCGCTGTTGTCGTGGGGACTGATGCGCGCGTTGTCGCGGAGAGGGCTGAATGTGCAGGCATACGAGTGTGGTGCGGATTTGTCGGATACGGTGGCCCGGAAAGTGGCCGTGGGGAATGTCGCGGTCAATCTGGACACATGGTATTCGTCGCATCCGCATGTGCAGTATCTGTATAACACGTATGGCGAGACGGCCGATGTATGTGTGCTCGACAGTATGGGAGGCCTTTTCGACGGTTTCCGGAAATGGCAGGGGAGTGGTGCCGAGATGGCGCAGGTGCTTTCGGTACCTGTGGTGTTGGCCGTGAATGCCCGTACGGCGACCTATTCGCTGGCTCCCATGCTGCATGGGTTCAGACATTTCCGTCCGGGCGTGAAGATAGCGGGCGTGATATTCTATCAGGTGCATACCCCCTCCCAATACGGATTCCTGCGTGAGGTGTGCGCGGATGCGGGCGTGGAAAGTCTGGGGTATCTTCTGTATTCGGAAAAGCTCCGTCTTCCGGCGCGTTATTCTGCGATGACTTCCGGCATGAAGGCCGAGCTTGATGCGGTTATTCAGCGGGCGGCCGAGATGATGGAAAAGACTGTGGATCTCGACAAGCTGCTGAATCTGACGACCCGTATTTTTCCATGCGCGTACAGCCTGCCTTACACTTCGGAGACTGAGCCTCGCATACGGTCCTTCCATAAAAGGATCCGGATAGCGGTGGCGTCCGATCCCGCGTTCCATTTTCTCTACAGGCAGAATCTGGATTTCCTGGCCGGAAGAGGAGAACTGACGTTCTTCAGTCCGGTCTATGGGAACGACCTGCCTCAAGCCGACTTGATTTATCTGCCGGGAGGCTATCCGGAGCTTTTCGCACGCCAGTTGCATCGCTGGAAGCGTCAGTTGCAGCAGCTGCGTGATTTTGCCGAGGCCGGCGGACGTGTTCTGGCCGAAGGAGGCGGAATCGCGTTGCTGGCCCGTACGGTTGCCGCGAGACAGGGAGGCACCCCTTACGGGATGTCGGGATTGCTGCCTCTTGATGTGGCGGTAAACGAAGGAAGGCTTTGTGCGGGTTACCGTAAGGTGGATTTCGCGGGACTTACGTTGAAAGGTTACGAGTGCCGTTATCTGGAAATCGCGTCTCCGCATGAGGCGGCGGGCCTGACCTTTTCATATATGGCAAACTTGAAAGGCGTGGAGACTCCCGGATCTTTTATCTGCCGATATAAGAATGTCATCGCCGTCACAGCCCATTGTTATTGGGAGAACACGGACATTCTTGACTGGTGGAGATGAGTCGTTTCCTGTCTACAACAGTTTGTTGACCGCAAAATATTTCCAAAGTGGCGCTGCCATGAGCGACTGTTTGATCCGGTTTTCCAGAAGCAGTGTCCGCACCTCGTCCACACTCAGCAGTTCGATGCTGATGTCTTCCGTCGCTTCCAGATGCTGGGTAGAGACAGGTTCCACATCGGTTGCCAGGAAACAGTGGCAGATGTTGTCCATCGTGCTGGTGTTGGCGGAGATGTCCATCCACGGTTCCCAGTGGCCCCCTCCGAATCCGGTTTCCTCATACAGTTCCCGTTTGATGGATTCCAGCGGTGTCTCTCCTTTCTCGCAGACTCCCGCGCAGATTTCATAGCAGGTGAGCTGGATTCCATGCCGGTATTGCCGTTCCATGAGGAATCTGCCGTCTTTCGTGATGGCGGTTACATTTACCCAATCCGGATATTCCAGCACATAATATTCGTTGTTTTCCGCGCCGGTGGGCAGCAGCACATGGTCTTTTCTGGCCGTCAGCCACGGGCGTCGGATGAGGTACTCACTTTCCAGTATGGTCCATTTGCGGTCCTGATTGTTGTCTTTAATCATATGATGTTTTGTTTAAGATTCAGAAATTAGATTTCTGCCTGTTTTTTTCGTTCAAAAAATTGTTTATTTCTAAAATATGCCCTACATTTGCACTACCAAAAACGCGGCAGTAGCTCAGTTGGTAGAGCATCAGCTTCCCAAGCTGAGGGTCACGGGTTCGAGTCCCGCTTGCCGCTCCACGGAAAGGAGGGATTCCAGCGATGGTTTCCCTCTTTTCGTGTCTTACGGTCTGCATGATATTTTCCTGAATCATTTCAGCAGGAACTCAATAAATTCGTCGGGAGCGTCCGGGAAAATCCTGTTGAACTGGTCGCATAACCGCTCGTATGACTCTTGTGGGGTGCGGCCGGGGTGACAGGCCTCTTTCCCGAAAAGCGCTTCCGGAGTGGTGAGGAGGGACCAGCCCCATCCGTATTCCCGTCCGTGGCGGTCGTGGGGATAGATGAAGTCTTCCGTCACGATGTAGCCGCCCATCTCAAGACGGGTCAGGTAGGCGTCGAATTTTCCGCGCATTTTAGGACCCGTAAAGCCGCACGCGGCACGCAGTTCGCGGGTGATGAGACTGCCTTCCGCTCTCAGGATGTCGAGCATGCTTTCTTCGATGCTTCCCTCTTCCGGATAAGGATAGACGCTCCGCCGGTAGTTGCAGAAGTCAGGCCACCACTCACGGCTGATGAAAGCCGCCTTGCGGTCGAAGAACTTGCCGTACGCGCAACCGCTTTCCTGCAGTATGGAACCTTTCCACTTCCAAAGCGGCCATTCCCAACCGCCATCGGGCAGTCGGGTGTACTGGCAGTCTTTGTCCATCACCTCTTCTGCCGACCATCCTTCCAGTCCCATGCGCAACAGGGGCAGGAAGCCTATCTTATTGATGTAGTCGATCAGTTCCGGACATGAGTGTAGCGATTCTTTTCTCATTTTTCAACCAATTCCTTTTGTCAGTCAATAAACCGCCGTGTGAGCTGGCCGAACTCGTCGGTTCTGCGGTCGCGGAGGAACGGCCACCATCTGCGTACGTTCTCGCTGCGCTCCATGTCGATCTCCACCACCAGATTCTCTTCCTTGAGGTTGCTTGCCTGGGCGATGATCTCACCTTGAGGGCCGGCCACGAAACTGTTCCCCCAGAACTGGATGCCGTTGGTCATTCCCGACGGGTCGGGCTCCAGACCTACGCGGTTGACGGCAATGACGGGCAGTCCGTTGGCCACGGCGTGCCCTCGCTGGACGGTTACCCACGCGCCCAACTGACGCATTTTCTCTTCTTGGGTGTCACTGCTTTCCCAACCGATGGCCGTGGGGTAGATCAGCAGTTCCGCTCCTTTCAACGCCATCAGACGGGCGCCTTCCGGATACCACTGGTCCCAGCACACCTGCACGCCAAGCTTTCCGACGGAAGTCTCTATCGGCTCGAAACCGAGGTCGCCGGGGGTGAAGTAGAACTTTTCGTAATAGGCCGGATCATCGGGGATATGCATCTTGCGGTATTTGCCGGCCATGCTGCCGTCGGTGTCGAACACCACGGCTGTGTTGTGGTAGAGTCCGGCCGCACGGCGTTCAAACAGGGAGGTGACCAGTACGATGCGGTAGGCGGCGGCTATCTCGCTGTAGAATCCGGTGGAGGGACCCGGTATGGGTTCGGCCAGATCGAACATCTCCGTGTTCTCGGTCTGGCAGAAGTAAGGGGTGTTGTGCAGTTCCTGGAGCACCACCAGTTGTGCTCCGGCCTGCGCCACTGCCGCGATGTTGCGGTGTATTTTCTCTAGGTTCATTTTGATGTCGGGGGTACACGATTGCTGTATCATCCCGACACGGATTGTTCTTTTCATTGTATGTTCCTTTTTAGATTGATTTGACTGATTCCGGATATTGCATGGTGACGCAATGGAGTGAACCGTGCTGACGGATGAGTGTCCTGCAATCCACGGCCACGATTTCGCGTCCCGGAAACGCTTCTGCCAGTACCTCCGCCGCGCGCGCGTCGTTTTCCGGCTGGTCATAAGTGGGGTAGAGCACGGCGGTGTTCATGATCAGGAAGTTGGCGTAGGTGGCCGGAAGCCTTGCACCGTCCTCGTCGTATATCGGGTCGGCCATGGGGAGGGGCAGAAGCCGGTACGGGTCGCCGTCGGGTGTACGGAATGTCTTGAGCTGGTTTTCCATGGATTGCAGTGCCCCGTAGTGCTCGTCCTGTTTGTCATTGCATTTCACATAGACAATGGTATGGCCGGGACACAGCCGGGCCAGTGTGTCGATGTGGCTGTCGGTGTCGTCGCCGGCCAGATAACCATAGTCGAGCCAGAGCACTTGACGCAGGTTGAAGCGCTCGGTCAGATACTGTTCGATGTCGGCCCGCGACATGGTGTCGTTCCTGTTCGGCGAGAGCAGGCAGGTGGATGTGGTGAGCAGAGTGCCCTCACCGTCACTTTCTATCGATCCGCCTTCAAGCACGAAGTTCCGGCAGTTGATGTAGTCGCCGTTCAGCACTCCCGCCTTTGCCAGATGTGAGTTGATGAGATTGTCCTTGTCGGCGGCGAACTTCATTCCCCACCCGTTGAAGCAGAAGTCGAGCAGCTGCGGGTCGGAATGGCGTTCGATGAGGGTGATGAATCCGTGGTCGCGCGCCCAGGTGTCGTTGGTGGGGCATTCCACGAAACAGATCCGGTCGCGGTAGGGGAAATCCTCCAGTGCGGCCGGGAATTCCGGCGCCACCAGCAGCAGCGGCTGGCGTGACGCGATCTCACGCGCAAGGTTCAGGAAACACTCTTCCACTTCGTCGAGCATGTAGGCCCAATCGGTTCCGGCATGCGGCCATGTGAGCTGTATATAGCTTTGAAAATGCCATTCGGCAGGTAAAAAGTACGTCTTTTCCATATTGTTATCTTGTTTTCATTCATGTTCCTGTTTTTCCTTTGCGGCGGGGAGCGTGGCTTCCTGCCGTTGGTATTGCTGTTCCTCCTTCTGTTTCTGGCGGCTGGTACGGTTTCTTCTGCGGCGCAGGAACCAGTCGAACAGCTCGCCCCAGTCCGTGAAGTCTTTTTTGTACATCAGGCCGATGCCTTGCGTGGTGAGCGTTGATTTCGTGAAATAGCGGTCGTTGGTCTGGTTGTATCCCCTGAGTCGCAGCTCGCCGCTTGGCGTGAGCAGCCAGATGGCCTCGAAGTCGCCCACGAAGTTGGAGTTCTGGAGCGTGTTCTCGCGGTAGCCGAAGTTTCCGTTGATGATGAGCCGGTTGTTGAGCAGGCGGCCTGACAGGATCGCTTCGGCCTCCACGTCGCTCCAGCCTTTCTCGCCGGTGGTGAGATTGGTGCCCACGTTCCAGTTCTGGCTGCTGATCACTTGCGACAGCATGTTGTTCAGCTGTCCCGACAGGGTACTGAAGGCCAGCGAGCTGGTGGCATCAGTCTGCGTGCCGTTGTTGGCCACGTCGTAGGCATAGAATTTCCCCACGGTCAGCAGGTAGATGATCTGCGTGTTCATCTGTTCCTCGGTGCTGGTGAGGCTGCGCACCAGTTCCTGGTCCTCGTCGCTCACCGTGGGCAGCTCGAGGTCGAACTTCAGGTTGGGGGAGGTCAGCGGACCGGTGAGGTTCAGCAGGCAGTTCACACGGACATTTCCCCGTGAGGAGGAAGCGTCGGCAATGAGGTCGTTCAGCGAGGCCGAGTTGACCGTATAGACCGCCTGGACGTTGAGGTTCGCGTTGCGGGGATTTCCGTTGAAGGACACCTCGCCGCCGGGCTGCAGGGTGAAATCCTTGCGGATCACGTTTTGCAGGCTCATTTTGTAGACTCCGTCGAGGATGTTGTAGGTGCCGTACATCTGGAAGTCGCCCTTGTTGAAGAAGTTGATGCGGAGGTTGCCTGTGCCGTGTGCCGAGATGTTGTCGCCCGCCACAGGGTCCATGATGATCTTCATCGTGGACCGTTCGGTCGGCTCTATCTGCAGGTTGACATGGATGTCGGCGACTCCCGTATCGTTGTCAGACTTTTTTTGCGCGTTCAGGTAGTGGTAGACCTCGGTGTCGATGTCCTGCTTTTTCCTGCGCGGAGTACGGTCGACGAAGGTGATGAAGCCGCTGCTTGTGGCCTCGGCCGCCGCTCCCAGTATATACGCGAAGCTGGTCTGGCGGTCGGCCCGCATGGTGCCGTCCACGAACAGTTGTCCGTCGCCTCCGCGCAACTGGACGTTGCCGGTGGTGTATATCTGGCCGTAAAAGGGGAATTCGGGTGTGGCTGCCGTCGTGTTGTACACCAGCATGTGGTCGGTCGTGAAGCTGAACTGGTAGAGCAGGTCCTTCAGTTTCCGGTGGCGGAGCGAGCCGTCGGCCTTTCCGCTGTGTCCCTGCGAGTCCGTGAGGCGTACGTCCTTGAAACTGAACATTCCCGGGGTGATACGTACGGAGTCGGCCTTTGCCTCGAAATAAGTGTTGAGTATGTTGACTTTCATGCCCATGCGCGCCTTCACCTGTCCTTCCAGGTCGAGTTCCGCAAACGGGCCGAACAGTTTGACATGGCCGTAGGCCTCACCGTTCACTCCACTGAAGATATTGTTCACAAAGGGTTGAAGGAAGGCCAGCGGAGTGCCGTCCGCCCCGATGTTCAGTTCAAGTCCTTTCTGCTTGGGCGAGATGTATCCGTCGACACGTGTCGTGCAGCTGGAGTCGCGCCGGATGTCCGCTTTCAGGCGGATGGCCTCGATTTCCTTGTCCCACGTGCCGGTGATGTCGCCTCGTCCCAGAATCACGTCATTGAGCGAGAAGTCGTCCACGTCGAGCCGGGCCTCCATGACCGGTTCGTCCAGTACCTGCTTGAGGCGTGCCTTCCCGCTGATGTTCCCGTTGAAGCGCACGGCGTTGAACTGGATCATGTTCATGATGTAGAGCAGGCTGATGTTCTTCATGTCCACCGTGCAGGAGTCCGCCTCCGTCTTTCCGATGCGTCCGTCCATGCTGAGATACTGGTCGCCATGCTCGAAAAGGAAGTTCCGTATCTCGATACTGTCGGAAGCCACGAGGACCGTGGCCGGATGGATGTGCCAGACCGAGTCGTTGAGGATGACGGTGCTGGGCTGCAGGTCGATGCGGGTGTGGATATGCTTCTTGTCGGGTGTCTGTGAGAAAGAGGCCACGGCGTCCACTTTTCCGCTGTAGGTCTGTCTTGTGTTGTTCCCCCAGAAAAGGGTGGAGTACAGCTTGTCGTCCTTGGCGAGGGCATTGAGCGAGAAGTTGAACATGGCGCCTTTTTTCATCAGTGTGCCGGCACGGAGCTGGCATTGCAGCTCGTCGGGCAGGCTTCTGCATACCAGCGTGCCCGATTCGTAGTATTTGCCGTTGTACGAGAACTGGGGCAGATAGCCGTGGAGGTCGATTTGTCCGGCGCTGTCGTCCACGCGTCCTGAGAACGTGGCGGGCATGTGGAGGTCGAACGGAATCTTCATGGCTTTTGTGAGAATCTCGCTGTTGTCCATCCGCAGGTTGAAGTTGAAGTCGTTGTCCGTCTCCGGCAATTCTTTCCCTGCGGTGAGCAGTGAGGGTATGTGCTTCTGTATCAGTTTTCTGACACTGGTCACGAACGTGCGGTAGGAATATTTCCCTTCTATTTTCCCGTTCAGGAAAGGAGAGTGGATCTGCACTTCTTTCCTGCCGGAGCTGTCTGAGTGGAGAGCCCTTATCTGGAGCTGGGGGAGGAAGTAGTCGGAATCGTCTCCGGGCGCGTCGATGTCAAGACTGTCAAGACAGATCTGTCCCTCTATGTCGTCGATGGAATGTCCGGTGAAGTCGGCGGTGAGGTTGAGCGACATGTCCGTGTCCTGGTATTTGTCCGTCAGTTTCAACATGTTGGGTTTGAAGTTCCGGAGCACTGCTTTCAGGTTGAAGTCGGGTTTCGGTCCCTGGGTAAGGAAACTTCCGTCCACGGTGAGGTTTCCGTTGGGGTCGTCCAGCGCGAGGTGTCCGTTGAATCCTCCGGGCTCCAGATGCCCGTCAAGCAGGATCTGATTGTAGATATAGCCGTTGTATTCCAGTGCCGTGACGGATCCCCTGACATAGGTTTCCGGTTTCCGGTTGCGGTATCTGAAGTCCTCGAGTTCCAGATTGAACGAGGCGTTTCCCAGCTTATCCTTTCCCAGAAGCTGTCCGAGCCGGAAGTCCTCCGACTCTATTTTCCCCGCATAGGTCCTTGTCCGGTTCAGTGAGTCGGTGGACATGGTCACGTTGGCGTTGACGGTTCCCGGGCCGGTCAGCAGGCTGCCGTGGGCGGTGAACCGTGTGGGATAGCCTGAGATGTCGCCGTGGAAACGGACGGATCTCATTCTTTCCAGAATGGCGGGAGTGGCGGCCCCGTCGCCTTTCAGGTTGCTGACCAGCCGTGAAATGCCTGTCTCGCTGAGCGTGAGCTGTCTGACGTTTCCGAAGAAGTAGGGTGCGTGGGGACGGCTGCCGGCGTCCACTCTTCCGTCGGCGCGGAGCCGCATCTCCTTGTCCATTCCGGTCAGGCTCAGTTCAGAACAGTTGATTTCCTTTCCCCGGCCATGGAAGCGGAGGTCCAAGCTCAGAGAGTCGTTGAAGTGTTTCAGCGCGGGCACGAATGCCGAGAAGTCCGAAGGGGTGATCGCGGCGTGCAACCGTGCGCCGTAGCGTGTCTGCGTGTTGAACCGGAATATACTGTCGGGTGACTCTCCCGTAATCGCAAGGGTGTCGATGGAGAAACAAGACTGCGGAAGTCCCACCAACAGGTCGTTCACGTAGAGTCCTTTTCGGTTTGCCGTGGCCTTGAGGTGGAAGCGCCTCAACCGGAAGCCGCTTTGCTCCAGGAAACTCATGCGTCTGACTTGTGCGTTGAGCGAGTCTGTCTGGAAGGCTTTCAGCGATATGGTGGCCGAGATGTTCCGGATGTCGATGTGCTCCGGGTTGAACTTTCCCTTGGTCTCCGGGGCGGAGGCCACGTCGTATCTGAATCGGCTTCGTCGAATCAGTATGGAGTTGATACGCAGGTCGATATCCATCTTTTTCTTGACGGTATCCTCAGGTGCGAACGTGTCGAAGATGAACTGGCAGTTGAGCGGCTGGCCGGGGGTGACGCGGCGGAGCCGGATGTCCAGTCCGAACAGTTGTACGCTGCTGATGCGGATCTGTCCGTGCAGCAGGGGAGTGAGGTCGAACTTGACGGCCAGGCGGGAGACGTGGAACATCTCGTCCCGGTTCCGGTCCTTGATGTCCACCTGCCGGATGATAATGCGGTTCAGCAGGCCGAGGTCGATGTTTCCCACGCTGACCTCCGTCCCGAAAAGCCGTGCGAGCCGGTCCTCCGCATAAGAGGAGAGGCCCCGTTGCACGACCGGCAGTCTCACCAGTGCAATCAGGCCGAAATAGCATACCAGCAGGAATATTATGGTAAAGCGGATGGTCTCTTTTATGCGTGCGGCTCTAGTCATCGTTGTCGTAATTGGAGAACAAAATTACAAATATCGTTTGAAGAAGCCGCGTTTGCGTCAAAGTAATTAGTAAAATTTTACGTCTTGCCGTATGTGGAAAGGCGGAGGGAGGGGCTGACGCTGTGGATGCGGGGAGGCTGGGCCTGCGGTGCGGACCGGCCTTCTTTGGGTTTGCTCACTCCGCATTGCAGAATGGCGGCCGTGCCGGATTCCGCGGATTGTCTGGTGAAAGCGCGGAAGCATTTTTTTTCATTCCGTTGCCTAATTATAGGGGTTTTGTCATTTTTTCACTATTTTTGTGGCAAAATTTCTTTGGACTGTCCATGTCCTTCGGCCTGGAAACCGGTCCGGAAAAAACGTCTTGACGTTTTTTTAAAACGCTTCGACGTTTTGGTCAAAACGTCAAGGCGTTTTACCTGAAACATCAGGGCGTTTTCGGAAGGCGGATTCCGGAGGGGGAATATGGTGTCCGTGAGTATGGGAACCTAATTATATTAATCCAATATGGCAAACATCATTAAATTGCGTAAAGGTCTGGACATAAACCTGAAAGGCAAGGCAGACCATTCGGTGGCAAAGGTGAAGGAGCCGGGATTCTATGCGTTGTGTCCCGACGATTTTACCGGTGTCTCGCCGAAGGTGGTCGTGAAGGAACAGGAATATGTGATGGCCGGAGGACCCTTGTTTGTAGACAAGAATCATCCAGAAGTGAATTTCGTGTCGCCTGTCAGCGGCGTGGTGACCAGCGTGGAACGCGGCGCGCGCCGGAAGGTGCTGAACATTACTGTAGAAGCGGCTCCCGAACAGGATTTTGAGGAGTTCGGCAAGAAGAATCCCTCGTCGATGGACGGGAAGGCTGTGCTGGAACATCTGATGAAGGCGGGTATGTTCGCTTTTATCCGCCAGCGTCCGTACGACGTGATCGCCGATCCTACGGTGACTCCACGGGCGATTTTCGTATCCGCTTTCGATACCAATCCGCTGGCTCCCGATTTCGAGTTCGTGCTGAAAGGACAGGAGGCTGACTTCCAGACGGGTCTGGACACGCTGGCCAGGATCGCGAGAACATACCTGAGCATCGGCGCGCATCAGTCTGCCGCCGCTTTCACACAGGCGAAGAATGTCACTGTCACTGTGTTCGACGGTCCCCATCCGGCTGGAAACGTGGGCGTGCAGATCAACCACATCGCTCCTGTGAACAAGGGCGAGACGGTATGGACAATCGATCCGCAGGCCGTTATCTTCATCGGGCGGCTGATGAACACCGGCCGTGTCGACCTGACCCGTACGGTGGCCGTGACCGGCTCCGAGGTGCTGAAACCCACTTATTGCAGGCTCAAGGTGGGCGCCATGCTGACCGGTGTGTTCGCGGGCAACGTGGCGAAAGGAAAGGAACTCCGCTATATCAGCGGCAATCCGCTGACCGGCAGGCAGATTCCGGCGAACGGCTTTTTGGGCGCGTTCCACAGCCAGCTGACCGTGATTCCCGAGGGAAGCGACGTGCACGAGATGCTGGGATGGATCATGCCGCGCACCAATGATTTCAGCGTGAGCCGCTCTTATTTCAGCTGGCTCGGCGGAAAGTCGAAGGAATATACGCTCGACGCGCGTGTGAAGGGCGGCGAGCGCCACATGATTATGTCGGAAGAATACGACCGAGTGTTCCCGATGGATATTTTGCCTGAGTACCTTATCAAGGCGATCATTGCGGGCGACATCGACCGTATGGAAGCGTTGGGCATCTACGAGGTGGCTCCGGAAGATTTCGCCCTGTGCGAGTTCGTCTGCTCGTCGAAGATGGAGTTGCAGCGCATTGTCCGTGAAGGACTCGACATGCTCCGTAAGGAAATGTGCTAATGTAAAATTAAAATTTATTATAGAATGAATGCATTAAGAAATTATCTTGACAAGATAAAGCCGAACTTCGAGGAGGGAGGCAAATATCATGCTTTCCGTTCCGTGTTCGAGGGCTTCGAGACGTTCCTGTTTGTCCCGAACACGACTTCGAAGACGGGAACGCACATCCACGACGCCATCGACAGCAAGCGCATCATGTCGTTCGTGGTGATAGCGCTCGTACCGGCCCTGCTGTTCGGTATGTATAATGTAGGCTATCAGCATTTTCATGCCGCCGGTGTGGAAGGCGGTTTCTGGGAAATGTTCTTCTATGGCTTCCTGGCCGTCCTGCCTAAGATCATCGTTTCGTATGTGGTGGGTCTGGGCATCGAGTTCATTGTGGCTCAGTGGAAGAAGGAGGAGATCCAGGAGGGTTTCCTTGTTTCCGGTATGCTGATCCCGATGATTGTTCCGGTGGACTGTCCGCTGTGGATGCTGGCCATCGCGGTGGCTTTCTCCGTGGTATTCGCGAAGGAAGTGTTCGGCGGTACGGGCATGAACATCTTCAACCCGGCATTGGTGACCCGCGCCTTCCTGTTCTTCTCTTATCCGGCATGCATGTCGGGCGACAGGGTATGGGTGGCCGGCAACAGCATCTTCGGACTGGGCGAGACGGTTGACGGACTGACCACCGCCACTCCGCTGGGTGTCGCCAAGACAGCCTTGACATCTGCCGACTGTCCCGCCTTCTCATGGGATATGGTGACCGGCCTCATTCCGGGTTCCATCGGTGAGACCAGTGTGATTGCCATCGCCATCGGTGCGGTGATCCTGCTGTGGAGCGGCGTGGCAAGCTGGAAGACCATGCTGTCGGTATTCGTCGGCGGCGCGCTGATGGGAATGGTGTTCAACGCATGGGGACCTGATACGGCCATCGCCCGCATGCCCTGGTATGAGCATCTGTGTCTGGGTGGCTTCTGCTTCGGTGCCGTGTTCATGGCTACCGACCCTGTGACTTCCTCACGCACGGAGAACGGCAAGTTCGTGTACGGCTTCCTGATCGGTGCCATGGCGATCATTATCCGTGTGCTCAATCCGGGTTATCCGGAAGGCATGATGATGGCCATCCTGCTGATGAACATCTTCGCTCCGCTCATCGACTATGTGGTGGTGGAGAACAATATCTCGCGCCGTGCGAAACGTGCTATGTCCAACAACTAAAAACCAGGATACGATGAATACTAACAGTAACTCTTATACACTTGTTTATGCTTCGGTACTGGTGGTTATCGTAGCATTCTTACTGGCTTTCGTCAACTCCTCGCTGCGTGACCTGCAAGGCAAGAACGTGGAGCTTGACACGAAGAACCAGATTCTTTCGGCACTGAACATCCGTACGGCGGCCGACGTGGAGGCGGAATTCGACAAGGTGGTGAAGGAAGACCAGATTGTGGCCGAGGACGGCTCGCTGACTCCTTACGACGGCAAGTTCGTGACCGGCTATGAAAAGGAATTCAAGGAAAACGGCCGCGCCCATGTGTTCGTGTGCGAGGTGGACGGACAGACCAAATATGTGATTCCGGTCTACGGAGCCGGTCTGTGGGGCGCCATCTGGGGCTATGTCGCCCTGAACGAGGACAAGAACACCGTGTTCGGCACCTATTTCTCTCATGCGTCCGAGACTCCGGGTCTGGGAGCCGAGATTGCCGGCGAGCATTTCCAGAATGAATTCAAGGACAAACACGTGATGGACGGCGGAAACGTGGCCCTGAGCGTGGTGAAATTCGGCAAGGTGGAGAACCCCGACTGTCAGGTGGACGGAATCTCCGGAGGCACCATCACATCCAACGGTGTGAACGCCATGCTGGAGAGCTGCCTGAAGCATTACTCTAATTTTCTAACTTCAAAAAACTAAGGGGAGGAGATAACGATGGGAAATTTATTTTCAGCTAAGAACAAAGAAGTGTTTTCTACTCCGATCAGCATGAACAACCCGGTGACGGTGCAGGTGCTGGGTATCTGTTCGGCGCTGGCCGTGACTTCCAAACTGGAGCCGGCCATCGTGATGGGTCTTTCGGTGACCATCATCACGGCGTTCTCGAATGTGGTGATCTCGCTGATCCGAAAGACCATTCCGAACCGTATCCGTATCATCGTGCAGCTGGTGGTGGTGGCCGCTCTGGTGACCATTGTGAGCGAGCTGCTGAAAGCGTTCGCCTACGATGTGAGCGTGCAGCTTTCGGTGTATGTGGGTCTGATCATCACCAACTGTATCCTGATGGGACGTCTTGAGGCGTTTGCGATGAGCAACGGACCGTGGGAGTCCTGTCTCGACGGTCTGGGCAACGGTCTGGGATATGCCAAGATTCTGGTGATCGTGGGATTCATCCGCGAGCTGTTGGGATCCGGTACACTGCTGGGCTTCAACATATTGAATTATGATGCAGTGAAGGAAGCGGGCTATGTGAACAACGGCCTGATGCTGATGCCTCCGATGGCCTTGATCATCGTGGCATGCCTGATCTGGTATCAGCGCGCAAAGCACAAAGAACTGCAGGAAAATGATTAACGTGTAATCAAGAAGAAATTATGGAACATTTTTTTAGCTTATTGGTCCGTTCTATATTTGTGGACAACATGATCTTCGCTTTCTTCCTGGGTATGTGCTCTTATCTGGCCGTATCGAAGAACGTGAAGACTGCCGTGGGGCTGGGTATCGCCGTCACATTCGTGCTGGTGGTCACTCTTCCGGTGAACTATCTGTTGCAGACAAAGGTCTTGTCTGCCGACGGTATTCTGGGCATCGACCTCAGCTTTCTGAGCTTCATTCTGTTTATCGCCGTCATCGCGGCCATCACCCAGCTGGTAGAGATGGTGGTGGAACGCTTCAGTCCGTCGCTCTATGCGTCGCTGGGCATCTTCCTGCCGCTGATTGCCGTGAACTGTGCCATCATGGGTGCCTCGCTGTTCATGCAGCAGCGCATCAACCTGACTCCGTCGGACCCGAAATTCATCGGTGACGTATGGGATTCCATCTCCTACGCTCTGGGTTCCGGTCTGGGCTGGATGCTTTCTATCGTGGGCCTGGCTGCCGTGCGTGAGAAGATGGCCTATTCCAATGTGCCCGCGCCGCTGAAAGGTCTGGGCATCACGTTCATTACGGTAGGTCTGATGGCAATGGCCTTCATGTGTTTCTCTGGTTTGGACATTTAACGGGAAAGGAGCAAGACTATGGATATTAATTTTATATTGGCAAGCATCGGGGTGTTTCTGGTGACCATTCTGGTGCTGGTAGTGATTTTGTTGGTGGCGAAGAACTTTCTGGTGACTTCCGGAAAGGTGAAATTGACTCTCAACGGTGACAAGGTGATGGAAGTGGAGTCTGGCTCCACGCTGCTCAACACACTGGCGGTGAACAACGTGTTCCTGTCGTCCGCCTGCGGCGGAAAGGGTTCCTGCGGACAGTGCAAATGCCAGGTGCTCGAAGGGGGAGGTGAGATTCTTCCTTCCGAGGTGGGACACTTCAGCCGCAAGCAGCAGAAGGACCACTGGCGTCTGGGCTGCCAGGTGAAGGTGAAGGGCGACATGTCCATCAAGGTGGCAGAATCGGTGCTGGGCGTGAAGGAGTACGAATGTACCGTGATCTCCAACAAGAACGTGGCTACTTTCATCAAGGAATTCAAGGTGCAGTTGCCGGCCGGTGCGCACATGGACTTCATTCCTGGTTCGTACGCGCAGATCAAGATCCCGACATTCACGATGGATTACGACAAAGACATCGACAAGTCTCTCATCGGTGACGAATATCTGCCGGCTTGGAAGAAGTTCAACATGTTCTCCCTGAAGTGTGTGAATACGGAACCGACCATCCGTGCCTATTCTATGGCCAACTATCCGGCCGAAGGCGACGTGTTCATGTTGACTGTGCGTATCGCCACTCCGCCGTTCAAGCCCGACCGCAGCGGATTCATGGATGTCAATCCGGGTATCGCCTCTTCCTATATCTTCACCCTGAAACCGGGCGACAAGGTGCTGATGAGCGGTCCTTACGGCGACTTCCATCCGATATTCGACTCGAAGAAAGAGATGATCTGGGTAGGTGGCGGCGCCGGTATGGCTCCGTTGCGCGCGCAGATCATGCACATGACCCGTACGCTGAATACGCGTGACCGCGAGATGCACTATTTCTACGGCGCGCGTGCGTTGAACGAGGTGTTCTATCTGCAGGACTTCCTGCAGCTGGAGAAGGATTTCTCGAACTTCCATTTCCATCTGGCACTCGACCGTCCGGATCCGGCGGCTGACGCGGCTGGTGTGAAGTATACTCCGGGATTCGTCCATCAGGTGATGTACGAGACTTATCTGAAGAACCACGAGGCTCCCGAAGATATAGAATACTACATGTGCGGGCCTGGTCCGATGTCGAACGCCGTTGTCAAGATGCTTGACAGTCTGGGTGTGGACAGCGAGTCGATCATGTATGACAACTTCGGCGGATAATACCTTTACCGTACGATAGAACGTATTAAGACAAATGGGAATCAGCCCGAGAGCGGCTGATTCCCATTTTGTCTTTTAAAGGGTGAGAAGCGGCGGTATGCCTTTCAGGCTGTCAGGCCCTGAATCCGATGGCAGGTCTCGGTATGACGTTTGTCCGTCGGACGACAAACTGTCGGTAGGCTGTCTCCACGTCCTCCTTTTCCACTCTCCGGCAGATCTCTTTGTCGATCTCATCGCATCGGTGGATTACCCGTTCCGCCATGGCCGGGATGATTCCGTTCTGCACGTATTGCTCTATCCAGCGGGCGTTGCTGAAATCCTTCGCTTTCCGTGCGACTGCTTCCTTGACAGTCTTATGCAGGCAGTCGTGTGCCTCTGCGCTTAGCTCAAACCCGTCTTGTCCAAGGATGCGCACGGCTATCTCCATCAGCTCGTCGGCTGTATAGTCATCGAAATGAAGGATGTACGGGAACCTGCCTTTCAGTCCGGAGTTTGATTCCAGCATTTTCTGCATCTCTTTTCCGTATCCGGCCAGAATGACCACCATGTCGGGGTGAGGCTTTGCCAGCACGGTCAGCAGGCACTCTATAGCCCTGTAGCCGAAATCTTTCGGGTTGTCTTGTCCGGCAACCAGCGAGTAGGCCTCGTCGATGAACAGCACGTTGCCTTGTGCCTCTTTCAGAATGGCCCGCATGTTCTTCTCCGTCTCTCCCAGAAACTGGCCGACCATTTGGCTGCGTTCGGTCACGATGACATCTCCTTTTGAAAGGATTCCCATCCTTTGGAAGATGTGGCCGAGCAGTCTTGCCACAGTGGTCTTGCCCGTACCCGGGTTGCCCGTAAACACCATGTGGCAGGCGGTTCCCTCGTGATGGGGAAGTCCCATGCCGCGCCGGATATTCCGGAACTGGACTTGGAGGAAGAGACTGTTCAGAAGCTGTTTGACATTTTCCAGGCCGACCATCCCGTTCAAACGGTCCATATCCGTGGGTGTGGAAAGATTTTTTCTTGAAAGTCTGTCGAGACAGAGATCTTCCGGCTCAAGGTACTTGATATTAAGCTCGGCGGTGAAGTCATCCTCGAAAGTCGTTCCGAGAATCCGTCTCCGGTAGTCGGGGAGAATGATGTCCTGCACCAGATTCTCCACCTCTTCCTTTCCCCAGTCGTGGAATACGCCTTCCTTGTCCAGCGTTTCCATCTGTCGGGTCAGACGTGTTTCCGCTTCCGTGGAGAGTGTCAGACTCTGGAATCTCAGCGATTCCTGAAGCGAATGGACGATGTCGTTCAGGGTGTAGGCCTCCAGTTGGATCCGGTTGTTTTCCGGGAAGAAGCGTCTCAGCGAGGGATGTGTCTCGAACAGCATTTCCGCTTCCTGTGCCGTGGCACGGATGAACACGGTCAGTTTCTTGGCCGAAGCCATCCTCTTCTCGAGTTTCCGGCAGAATGTCTGTCCGTTTCCGTCCAGCAGCGGACTGATGTTTGACAGGCACAACACTCCGTCGTCCATGGAAAGGATGTCGTAGAGGTCGGCATACGGGTCGGGCTGGTTCTTGGCCTCCGCCGCTTCTTCCAGATCGGCATAACGGAAGTTGCGGGTGGGGCAGAGCACGAAGGCGAAATCGTTGATTACGGATATCGTGTCTGTCCTTTCCTTGCCGATGCAGAGAAAGTTCATGTTTCTCCGTATCGCCCCGATGCCATAGTCGGAGCGGAGGATGTCGAGCACCTTGTCCTGGAAGTATTCCATGACTTTCCGTTTCACGTTCCCGTAGCCTGGAGTCTTGCGCAACTTGATCCAGTAGAGGCAATATTTCCGGTGTCTTTCCATGTGTTTCATGAGAGCATGGTCGGGAGAGTTTCTGAGGATTGTCTCTCCCCTGCATTCCGTGACCTTGTCGGGCTCAAGTCCGAAGGAGATTTTGTAGAACGGCTCCCCGTTGTGTGAGAGGATGCAGAAGTAGCCGCCAGGCATCCAGATAAAGGGAGACTCGAACAGGAAACACACTTCCCGTGTCTTGGGCCAGTCGTCACTTCTTGAGATGGAGATCTTGTCCATCAGCTGGAAACTGCTGTCGTAGCAGTAAGCCATGAACTCGTCTCGTGTCCCCATCCTGCGTGAGAGGGTGACCAGAAGCGACAGTCGTCCGGAAGTGCCGGTCAGGGGCTCGTCCTGACGCCTCACTTGTATGTCCTTGATCTGGGGATGCGGAATGCGTTCCCCGTCGGGCAGGAGGGAGAACCTGAATGTCACCTTTCCGTCGGACTGCTCGAATCTTGTGTCCGTTGCGTCGCACTTCATGTTGGTGAGGTGTAGGGAGTATCTTCCGGGCTTGAGGTTGTCTGTCAGGTTGCTCATGTCAAAATAGAGTCCGTCCTCGTTGGGCTCGCATTCGCCGGTCACAAGTGGCTTGCGCTTCCCTTCGCGGTAGAGCAGGATATGCACATATTCTTCAGTGTTCCGGTCAATCCGTTCGACTTTGGGTATATAAAGATGGAAGGAGGTCTCAAAACGGTATTCGTGCAGGCTGGTCTTGAAGTTGGTTGCCTCTTCCATCAGGTCGATGCCGTCGAGGATAAGTTCCGGTTCCCGGAAAGAATATCCGGGTGACTGGGAAGAAGGCAGAGGCCGGCTGCTTTCTTCTTGAGACAAGTTGTCTGTGAATGTTTCAGGACTGCATTCCTGGCTGCCGATGAATTCGTTCAGCAGTCTTTCGAATTCTTCGTCAGCGGATGTTTTGTTTTCGGTATTTTCAATCATAGCTTCAATGGTTTTAAAATGTGGATAATGAATGGCTTGTCCGTGACGGCCTTTGCCGTGCGGATAAAGCGTAAGGGATCAGTGGAAGAGCTCCGGCTCTCCACATCGCGTGTCATTCAACTGTTTTTGGGAAAACTTTCTGTCTCCGGCCCCATCTGCTTTGGGCGCACTTCACCTGAATTGCCGGAGGGGGGTCCAGTAAATCAAAGAACACCGCACACGTCATCTGTCGTCTCATGGCATCGTTGCCGGTGAGGCGATAGCGCGTACTTGCGGTCGTTTACTTTGATTTCTGAATCTAGAAGCATTATGATTGGATTAAATTCCAGTTGTCGGGGCAAATATAGGAACTGTTTTCGTAACTGCAAAATCCGGACGGACTTTTTTCCGGAAATTGGTCACGCCGGTCACATTCCGAATTTCTTCTTGTAGTAGGACTGTGCGGTATACAGCGCGGCGGCCGGATTGTTTCCTGTCACCCGGTCTTTGGTCACAAGGGTAGTGACGTATGCTTCCGAGTATTTGTAGAACAGGCTGTCGTGACCTACGCAAAGTCCGATAACCACATTCAGGTCGGTATGCGCCCGGTTTAGCAGGCGCGCCTGGAGGATGGGGTTGCACATGGCACTTCCGATAGCCTCACATTCTTTGGGTATTCCGACGGATGACTTGGCTTTTCCCGCCACCTTGCAGATGACGGAATAAGGCTCGAACCCGTTGGCCCGGAGTATCTTCGCGAAGATACGCGCTTCGTTGATAAGTCCGATGCAGTTTGCGATGCCTATTTTCCTGGCGCCGGTCTTGCGTGCGAATTCCATGATTTCCTGCACGCGTGTCCATTGGCAATAGCCTTCGTATTCCACCTCGGCGCTGGCCACCATGATGTCGTGGTTCTTGCCTTCCGCATATTTCTCCATCGCCCAGTCGTCGTCTTCCTTGTCGAGACCTGTCGTAAGGCAGAATTCCGGATAGTTGCGGTCCTTGTATTTGCAGTTCTGTGTGCCGCAGTCCACACAGCTCAGTTCCTTTTTCATTTCTTTGTTGTCAGTCATGTCAGTATCAGGTTATTGGTGTTCCAATCCGGTATTGTCCTGCAAAAGTAATATAATAATCATTCATTATTCGTTTCTTCCATAAATATTGTCTACTTTTGTTCTCGTGAGTGTTTTCATTTATCATTAATTTATAAAAGCAAGAAGTATGAGAAACAGATTTTGGATAGGCGCCGCCGGACTCCTTTGCATGGGGTGCGTGTGCGCATGCCAACCGGAGCTGAAAGATGCCCGTCTTATGAGTTATAATGTGAAGAACGGCTGTGGTCTGGATGATTCCACGGATTATGTCCGTACGGCAGCAGTTATCCGGAAAGAGAATCCCGATGTGGTGGCCGTGCAGGAACTGGACAGTGTGACCGGACGTAGCGGAGGAGCCTATGTGCTGGGTGAGCTGGCAAAGCATACAGGCATGTATGACACGTATGCGCCGGCCATTGATTTCGACGGGGGAAAATATGGTATCGGCATCCTGTCGAAAGAAAAGCCGTTGCATGTCTACCGGAGGGCGTTGCCGGGACGTGAGGAAGCCCGAACGATGCTGGTTACGGAATTTGAGGACTATGTATATATCTGTACGCACCTTTCGCTGACGGAGGAGGACCGGACGGCCTCGTTGCCGATAATCAAGGAGGAAATCGCACGGTTCAAGAAACCGGTGTTCATTGCCGGCGACTGGAACGCGACGCCCGAATCCGCCTTCCTGAAGGAAATGCAGGATGAGTTCACCGTACTGACCGACATGACACAGCCTACATTCCCTGCGGATACCCCGGACAGCACGCTCGATTATATTGCAGTGAACAAGGGAGCCGGTCTGAAGATAGACGGGAAGAAGGCATATACGGTGGACGCCCCCGTGCAGTCGGACCATCGCCCTGTGGTAGTTGTCGCTGAATGGTCGGAATAATGTGAATTAAGGAGGGATCATGCTTGCATACACTTATATAGAGCGCGGGAAGTTTGAACTGGTGGAAAAGCCAAGGCCCCGATTGGAGCATCCCCGGGATGCCATAGTGCGTGTCACGCTCGGAAGTATCTGTACGAGCGACCTGCACATCAAGCATGGCAGTGTGCCAAGAGCCGTGCCGGGAATTACCGTGGGCCATGAGATGGTCGGCGTTGTGGAGGAGGTGGGGGCGGAAGTCACTCATGTCCGTCCCGGCGACCGGGTGACGGTGAATGTGGAGACCTTTTGCGGAGAGTGCTTTTTCTGCCGCCACGGATATGTGAACAATTGCACCGACCCCAATGGGGGCTGGGCGTTGGGATGCCGTATTGATGGTGGCCAGACGGAATATGTGAGGGTGCCGTTCGCCGATCAGGGTCTGGACCGTATCCCGGATTCCGTAAGCGATGAGCAGGCTCTGTTCACAGGTGACATTCTGGCCACAGGTTTCTGGGCGGCCCGCATCTCTGAGATCAAGGAAGAAGACACTGTACTCATCATCGGAGCGGGACCGACAGGAATCTGCGCCTTGCTTTGCGTCATGCTGAAGCGTCCCAAACGGATTATTGTCTGCGAGAAATCGGAAGAAAGGGTCCGATTTGTGCGTGAGCATTATCCGGATGTGCTGGTGACCGGGCCGGAAGAATGCAAGGAATTCGTGCTTGCCCATTGCGACCATGGAGGGGCGGATGTGGTGATGGAAGTGGCAGGTGCCGGCGACACGTTCCGTCTGGCGTGGGATTGTGCCTGTCCGAACGCGGTAGTGACTGTGGTGGCCCTTTACGACAATCCTCAGATACTGCCTTTGCCGGATATGTACGGAAAGAACCTGACCTTCAAGACTGGAGGAGTGGACGGCTGTGACTGTGCCGAGATTCTCCGGCTGATAGAGGAAGGGAAAATAGACACCACTCCGCTTATCACTCACCGCTTTCCGTTGTCACGGATAGAGGAGGCCTACCGGATTTTCGAGAACAGACTGGATGGGGTGATAAAAGTGGTGGTGGAGTGCGGATGATAGCCGGGAATGTGTATGGATAAGTTTGCCGATATGATACGGGGGATGGCAGGTCTGCTGCTTGCCGTCTCCTTTCTGGTCGTCCGGCCCGTTCCGGCGCAGGTGGTCCAGAAAGGGTCCGTGAAGGTTTTCAATTCCCGGCAGGCCCCTTTACCGGGAGTACAGCTGATGGCGGAGGGAGCTCCGGCAACGGATACAGACCAGCAGGGAATTTTCCATCTTCACTTCCTGAACCGGAAACCGGGAATGCAGATCAGTGCGCCGTTTGTCTATAAAAAAGGCTTTGAACTGGTGAACCGTGACCTGCTGGACGGCTGGATCTTGTCGGAGAAGCAGCCGCTGGATGTCGTGATGGCTCCCGAGGGGGTTATCGAAGAGATAAAGAACCGGTATTATTCGATTTCGGTGGCGGATTTCGCAAGACGTTTCAATGAGACGGTGCAGGAAATCAACAGGCTTTATGAAAGGCATGAGATCGGTTTGCAGGAAAGAAAATCGAGGCTTCAGGAACTGGCTGATGAGAATCTCCGTTTTATGAGCCAGGTGGAGCGGTATGCGGACCGTTTCGCGCGTGTCAATCCGGATGATGTGGACGATGTGGAACGGTTGGCACTGAAACTGGCCGGCGAAGGGAAGATCGGTGAGGCGGTCCGTGTATACGAGGACGCCGATATGGCAGGAAAAGTCCGCGACCTGTTGTCCAGAAAGTCGGAAGTCGAGGAAAATACCTTGCGGAATGTGGAGAAGTTCTATCGCTTTGCGGATCTGTGCATGTTGGCCGGCGGCGCGGAAAATGAAAGGAAGGCCTATGACATTTACAGGAGTGTGGCGGAGACGCTGCCGGACAATTTCGCATATGTGCTTAGATATGCGTTGATGAAAGAGTCCTTGCAGGAAGAGGATGTCATGGACTGGCTGGACAAGTGTCAGCGGCTGGCGTTTGATGAGAAATCGTTGCTGCTGGTGTTGAACGCGAAATGTGTCTATGAGCTGAACATGAGGGGAAATCCCGTGAAAGCGTTGGAGTACGCCCAAAATGCCTTGCGTGTGCTTGCCGATGCCTCAGAGTCCATGCCCTCGGGCGACTATCTGGCCACAGGTGAGCAACTGTTTCTGACGACCGCCCGGATCTATGAGTCAATGGGCATGTTTGACAAGGCGGCCGATGAGTATGAGGACGGGATCAGACGGGTGGAAGAGCAGCTCGGAGAGAGCGACAATGAACTGTTCATTCAGATACAGAAAAGTCATCTTGTCCTGCTTTACCGTTTTTTGGCTTCCGTCTGCCTGAAGCTGGGTGAGACGGAACGGGCTTTGGAAGTTTCGGGAATGTGGCGCAAGGTGGTCGGAGAGGCAGGTGCGGCCATGGATGAGAAAGAGAGGCTGAACGGTGAGCTGGATTACTGGAATTTTTTGTTTGAGCTTGCGCTGGAAAAGAGGGACTGGGACAAGATGCGCCTGTATGCCGGCAAGGTCCTTGCCCTGACCGGCAGGTTGCATGAGTTGAGTCCGGCATTCGAGACCTACAGGTATGCGTTGAGCCATGTCAATTATCTGCTTATGGGACTGGCCAATAATCCGGAAGAATATCTTGGTGAGATCTGGCGGTTCTGCAGTGAAGTCCCTACATGGAGTTTTGCAAGCGAGGAGCAGAAATGTGGCGTGGCTTATCTGACAGAGAAGCTTCTTGTCATTTATTATTCGCGGACGGGGAACCAGGCCGAGAGCAACCGGCATATTCTTCAGGCCTCCGCTTGTGCGGAAAGGCTGGAGGAACTGAATCCCATGCGATATGCGGCAGAGATCATGGACGCGAAAGCCCAGTATATAGACTTGCTCGTCATGCAGGCAAAGAATCAGGAAGCGTGTCTGGAGGCGATGGATCTGGAGGCTTTGTGCGCGGTGAGTCCGTCTGACGACCCGGTGGGCCTGCGGGTGAAGAACAGTGTGGGGACCGCGCTGGTATGCGGAGGAATGTATGAGCTGGGCGTGGAATATCTGGAACAGGTAAGGAAGGAACGTGAGAGGCAGCTCGACCGGACACCGGATGACGCCGAGCTTCTGTCCAGTCTCAGCACCACCTATAATAACCTGTCGTTGGGGTATGCCAAGCAGAAAAAGCCGGCAAGGGCATTGAAGATGCAGCACGAGGCTGCCCGTATCATGCTCAGGCTTTACCCGCGGAACAAGATCCAGTATGGTACGAATTGCCTGCTGACGGTATTGAACACAAGTGTGGTTTCCTATCAGGCTGGCAAGAGGGAAGAGGCCCTGGATTTTCTGGAGCAGGCCGGGAGGCTGGCGGAAGAACTGAGCCAGGCCACTCCTTATTTCGCATGTTATCCGCTTATAATCCGTCTGGCGAAAGGAGACCTGTACTCGAAGCTGTCATTGCCGGGAGGGAAGGAAATGCTGGAAGAGGTGTTGGAGTATAAGGAAGGCATGATACCCAATGACGGACTTCTGCTCTATAGCATTCATGAGTATCATACCAACGGACTTTATGTGAAGTGAGCCACGCAGGCGCGTGCCTTTTCAGATTCCTTGTCTTTTGAGAATGATTTTCCAGGGAATCTTGTCGGATACCGGTGAGGTGAAATCCCAGAGCTGGTATCCTTCTTTATATGCGGTCACCCGCTGCTCTTCCTTCTGTTTTTCGGTAGGGATGGCCAGACGGAAGTTGCCGGCATGGTCGGTGGTGGTTTCCAGGTCGAGTACCTGAATGGTCACTCCTTCAAGCGGCCGGTTGTCCTCATCCTTGACTGTGCCGAACACAAGGGCTGACGACTGGTCGCGGCGGATGCCGACGGTCATGCTTTTGGAGAGTTTCACGACGGTATCCACCGTCACATAGCCTTCCGCGCTGATTGTCAGCCGTGCGTCTCCGCCCATGTGCCTCGAATGGATTTCCTTGAAGAGCACTTCATCTGTCAGCCTGTCCAGATGCAGTGTCTCGCTTTTGTCACTGTACTGAAGGGTCACGTCCGCTCCCCGGAACGGGAGGGCGGAAGGGGTCAGGTCGTCCAGCCGGACGGTGGCCGTGCCGGGCGTGTAGTAGTGTACCGCAAAGAATGCCAGCACAGCCACAATTATCGGAGCGATGATATATATCAGGGTGAACTCTATGGTATAAAGCAGTCTTATGGAAGATGAGTAGGGTGTTATGAACCTCTCGTTCTCCAATATCTGCAGCTGCCTGTCGAACTTGGCGATCAGGTCATCATGACTGGTATAGACATCGCAGAAATGCCCGAGTCTGTTCTCGCAGTAAGACTTGAAGTCCTTCAGGGAGTCATCCTCGATGCCGTCTTCCTTGAAGAACACAAAGATGCGCGGACGGGTGGAGCGGCTTTTCAGGAAGCAGCTGTAGGCCGTCTCAAGTTCTTCCTTCGTGTATTGCCCGAGCCGGGTGTGGAACAGGAAGATGGCGATGTCACAGTTCCTGATGTAGGCATTATACCGGTCCTGCAGCCTTCCTTCGTTCAGCGAGCTGCTGAAGTCCATCCACGTGCGCTGGTCGAAATAGATGCCCCTGTCATGGTAGATCTTGTTCTTTCCCGAAAAATAGTCCGCGAACACCTGCTTGTCCTCGTTCAGTTCGGCGGAAGAGCCGATGAACACTTTTATATCTCTGGTAAGTTTTCTCGATAACTTTCTTAGCGGTCTCATAGTCTTTCTTTTATGTTTATCCATTTTTTCTTTTTCCCGATCCGTGCCTGAAGAATGTCCATTTGCCGGAGGACTTCGGACGGTGGCCCTGTCTTTTTCAGACTGTCCAGCGTCAGTTCCAGCTGGAGCAACTCCTGACTGCTCTTGCTTGTTTGTATCAGTCCGGCAAGACGGGCCATCGCCATGTCATGCTTTCCCCTGAGAAACAGCCACCGGAGCATTTCCAGTCTCAGGGGAATGTCTGAGGCGGCCTCATACACCAGCAATGCCAGTGAGTCGCATCTTGCCGTGTCATTTACCTGTCTCGACAGCCGGAACTCTTTTTCCAGGGAAGGGACCAGCAGCCGCAGGTCCTTTTCTGTTTCCTCCGTCATGACTGTTCCCGACCTTATGGCCGCGTCAATCTTCATGTCCTCGTAAACGCGTATCGCCTCGTTCAGTCTCCCCTGGTCTATCAGGGCCATTGCCCGGCTCTCGAGGCTGTCGAGGTCATCCCTGTCGAGGCAGGCGAATTTCCGGGCGTAGAAGTCCAGCAGCCCGCGCAACCGGATTCTTTCCTCATTGATCGAGTCGAGTTTCTGCCGGTAGAGCCGTTCGGAGTAACTGTACCTGACTTTCAGCTCTTCCAGTTGTCTGACCGCATTCCTGTATTCTTTCTCGTTGTTGGACTCGCCTATCTGATAATACTTCTTGCGCAAGGCCTCGATGACTTCCTTGCGTCCCAGTACGATCTTGAGCAGCGAGGTGGAGGAAATGTTCCACCGTGAGACCTTCTCCGCATTCACTATCCGGTAGCCTTGCAGGTAGACTTCGTTCAATGACAGGGGGTCACCGGGAAAAGCGTTCGGGAATGTCAGGGTGAACAGTCCCTTTCCGTCACTGTCGGTCGGCGTGGCTCCGTATGCCTTTATCTGGACTCCCGCTACAGGACGGTTGTGGCTGCTCATCTCCACGACAATGCCTTTCTGTTCCACTTGCGCCCTGCCCGGAAGCAGGAAGAGGGACAGAAAGGCTGGAAAGAGGATGTGGCGCCGCGGTCTCATGGCGTGGAGTCACTCATTTTCCGGCTTCTCCCGGCAATAGCGGCCAGTTGGGGTCAGGAGTGTGTGCGCGGTCCATGATTCCTTTCAGTTCCGCCGCCTTTTCCGGATATTGTTCCAGCACATTGTGACGCTCCGACGGGTCGGACGCCAGGTTGTACAGCTCATAAGTGGACTTGGGGCTGCGGACGTTCAGGTGCACCAGTTTCCATGAGCCTTTGCGCACGGCCTGGCGTCCGTTCATTTCCTGAAACTCGAAATAAAGGTACTCATGTTCTTTCTGGCCTTTCCGGTTCTCCAGCAGGGGGAGCAGGCTGATTCCGTCTTCTTCCTGCTGTCTGGCCTTCTGACCGGCGATTTCCCTGAAAGTAGGCAGGAAGTCCCAGAACGAGCAGATGAAGTCGGTCTCCGTGCCGGCTGCCACATGTCCCGGCCACGAGACGATCATCGGCACACGGATTCCTCCCTCATACACGTCACGCTTGTATCCTCTCAGGATGCCGTTGCTGTTGAAGAAGTCGGGGTCGGCCCCTCCTTCCTGATGAGGACCGTTGTCGCTCGAGAAGATGATGATGGTATTGTCGTAAAGCCCTTTTTCCTTGAGCTTCTGTATGATCTGGCCCACATACACGTCCAGGCGTGTGACCATGGCCGCGAATGTGGCGTGCGGATAGAACTGCGAGCAGTAGCCGCCTTTCCGGAACGCCGGGTTGCCCGGCTCTGTTCCCTGGAACGGTTTTTCCGGGTACATGCCGCGGAACTTGCGGATGATGCTGTCCTCAGGCACGATCAGTTCCGCATGCGGGATGATGGTGGGGTACCACAGGAAGAACGGCTCGTCCGCGTTCATCCCGTCCAGATACTCCAGGGCCTTCTTGTGAATCAGGTCCTGCGAGTAGGTGCCTTGCCCGTATTGCACGTTCAGGTTGTTGTCGGTCAGTTCCACCCGTTTGTCGTTGTCCCAAAGATGGTCGGGATAATAGCTGTGGGCCAGCAGCTGGCAGTTGTAGCCGAAAAACGTGTCGCAGCCTTGTTTGTTCGGGTCGCCAGTCGAGCCGATGTATCCCAGTCCCCATTTTCCGAAGGCCGATGTCTTGTAGCCCGCCTCTTTCATCACCTCGAAAATTGTGTGCGCGTCGGCCGGAAGCGGGAATTGCCCTTCGGGCTGCAGCTCCAGGTTGCCGCGCACCGGTGTGTGTCCGCTGTGCGTGCCGGTCAGCAGACAGGAACGTGAAGGGGCGCTCACCGTGGTTCCCGAATAGCATTGCGTGAAGCGCATGCCGTTCTGTGCCAGACGGTCGATGTTCGGGGTCATGAACTTTTCCTGGCCGTAGCAGCTCAGGTCGCCGTAGCCCAGGTCGTCGGCGAGGATGAACACGATGTTCGGCCTTTGTCCCTTTCCGTTCTGGGCGTGGAGAAAGGGGGCGGTCATGAATAGTCCTGCGGAAAGGAGGATTGCTTGTCTCATATGAAAAACCGTTTAAATTAAGTGTTAAAAAGGAGGTGGGTATAAAGGGAGGAAAGCCCGATGCTTGTGCCCCTTTGTCTTCTTTGACCTTCTTTGTTGCAAAGTTAAACTTTTTTCCCTTAATTTGCGTCCCGTAACTTCATTTATCAGAAAAAGTATGGAAAAAAGAAACCTAATGAAAAAAGTATGTGTGGCCGCGTTGGCAGTGGTGGCACTGGCATCGTGTGCCGGAAAAGAAGAGTGGAAACTGGTGTGGGAAGAGAATTTCGATTCCGGGGTTCTCGATACCGCCGTGTGGAGCAAGACGGACCGGGGTACGGCCGACTGGGCGGACACGCAGTCGAAGGACGAGCGCTGCTTCGCGTTCCGCGACGGGAAACTGGTGCTGAGAGGCATCGTGAACGACAATCTTGAGGCCGATACGGCCCACCAGCTTACGGGCGGAGTGTGGACAAAGGACAAGAAGGCTTTCGAACCGGGTCGCATTGAGGTGAGGGCCAAGCTGAACGGCGCGCGCGGAGCCTGGCCGGCCATTTGGCTGCTGCCTTTCGACAAGAACGTGAAGTGGCCGAAGGGAGGCGAGATCGACATGATGGAACGCCTGAACCACGACACCATCGTGTACCAGACAGCCCATTCCTACTATACCCATATTCTCGGCAAGAAAGACGAGCCGAAGAACTTCAGTACGATAGGCTTCAATCCGGACGAGTTCAACACGTATGGGGTGGACATTTATCCGGACAGTCTGGTGTTCCATGTCAACGGAGTGCGCAACTTCGCCTACCCGCGCATGCCGGAACTGCCCGATTCTGTCAGCCAGTTCCCTTACCACCAGCCGATGTTCCTGCTTATCGACATGCAGCTTGGCGGCTCATGGGTAGGGGCGGTGGACACCACGGAGCTTCCGGTGGAGATGGAAGTGGACTGGGTGCGCCATTATGTGAGAGCGGAATAAGTCTTTCTGTGATTTTTTTGTATTTTTACCGGCGTAAAAACACGTATCGTCTATGGACATGGAAACTTTTCAACTTTTTCTATGGGGCATGTCGGGCATCGCGCTGATTGTCTTTGTCTCCCTTTATTTCGTGAAGGCGGGATACGGAATCTTCCGTACCCCTTCGTGGGGATGGGCCGTTTCCAACAAGTGGGCATGGATGCTTATGGAATGTCCCGTGTTTGCGGTGATGTGCGCGCTGTGGGTAAGAAGCGGGACAGGGGTTGCCATGCCGCAGTTCCTTTTCTTCCTGCTTTTCCAGCTCCATTACTTCCAGCGGTCGTTCGTGTTTCCGTTTCTGATGAAGGGAAAGAGCCGGATGCCGGTCGCCATCATGGCGATGGGAATCGTGTTCAATGTGCTCAACGGACTGATGCAGGGTGGGGGACTGTTCTGGTTCAACTCCAATGTTCCTACAGGAACGGGAGCCGGATACCTGCTTTCGCCCCACGCGCTTGCCGGACTCGCGCTGTTTGCCGTCGGGATGGGGATAAACCTTCATTCCGACCATGTGGTCCGCAATCTGCGGAAGCCCGGCGACACGGGGCATTATCTTCCCCGGAAAGGCTTGTACCGTTATGTCACTTCGGCCAACTATTTCGGTGAACTGGTGGAATGGACGGGATTTGCCGTGCTTACGGCCTCTCCTGCCGCCTGGGTGTTCGTGTGGTGGACAGCCGCCAACCTTGTGCCCCGTGCCGACGCTATCCACCGCCGCTACCGGGAGGAGTTCGGCGACGAGGCTGTGGGAAAGAGAAAAAGGATTATTCCGTTTGTATATTAACTTGCAACATATTTGGCAATGAAAGAGTCTAAATTGTTTACCCCTGTCACCTTAGGTCCGCTGACCTTGCGGAACCGTACCATCCGGTCGGCCGCTTTCGAGAGCATGTGTCCCGGCAACAAGCCTTCACGGATGCTGCTCGACTACCATCGTTCGGTGGCAGCGGGAGGGATAGGGATGACCACCGTGGCATATGCGGCGGTCACCCGGAGCGGCCTGTCGTTCGACCGCCAGTTATGGATGCGTCCGGAAATCGTGCCCGGACTGCGGGAACTTACGGATGCCGTCCATGCGGAAGGAGCGGCGGCGGGCATCCAGCTGGGACATTGCGGCAACATGTCGCACAAGAGTATCTGCGGATGCACCCCTGTGGGAGCGAGCACCGGATTCAACCTCTATTCGCCCACCTTCGTACGCGGGCTCCGTGCCGATGAGCTTCCTGAAATGGCGAAGGCTTACGGCAGGTCGGTGTGGCTGGCCCGCGAGGCCGGTTTCGACGCGGTGGAGATTCATGCCGGCCACGGCTATCTGATCAGCCAGTTCCTGTCGCCTTCCACCAACCGCCGCAAGGATGAGTTCGGCGGTTCCCTGCAGAACCGGATGCGATTCATGGACATGGTGATGGACGAGGTGATGAAGGCGGCCGGCAGCGACATGGCCGTGCTGGTGAAGATGAACATGCGCGACGGTTTCCGGGGAGGCATGGAACTGGACGAGACCTTGCAGGTGGCCAAAAGGCTGGAACAGTCGGGCGCCCACGCGCTGGTGCTCAGCGGAGGGTTCGTGAGCAAGGCTCCCATGTATGTGATGAGGGGCGAGATGCCCATCCGCACCATGACCCACTACATGGACTGCTGGTGGCTGAAATACGGGGTGCGCATGGTAGGCAGGTGGATGATTCCTTCCGTGCCTTTCAAGGAGGCTTATTTTCTGGACGACGCGCTGAAGTTCCGCAAGGAAATCAGTATGCCGCTGGTGTATGTGGGGGGACTCGTGTCGCGCAAGAAGATAGACGAGGTGCTGGACGACGGTTTCGAGGCCGTGCAGATGGCACGCGCGCTTCTCAACGAGCCGGACTTCGTGAACCGCATGCGCAGGGAAGAGAACGCCCGCAGCGGATGCCGTCACAGCAACTATTGCATCGCCCGCATGTACACCATCGACATGGCCTGCCATCAGCGTCTGAATGAGGAACTTCCGCCCTGCCTGCAGAAGGAGATCGCGGAAATAGAAAAACGTCAAGCCTGTGATTATGGAGAATAGTGACAATAAGCGGAAGAGACTGGCCGTCATCACCGGTGCCGACGGCGGAATGGGCCGGGAAATCACCCGTGCGGTGGCCATGGCCGGCTATCGCGTCATCATGGCTTCTTGCCGTGTGCGGAAGGCGGAGGAAGTGCGCCGGACCTTGCTGCAAGAGCGTGCCGGCCTGGACATTGAGGTCCGTGAGATGGACCTTGCGTCGTTCATTTCGGTCTGCGCGTTCGCCGACACGCTGGTGGCAGACAACGAGCGTGTGGACCTGCTGATGAACAATGCCGGGACGATGGAGACGGGTTATCATTATACCGGCGACGGAATGGAACGCACGGTGCAGGTGAACTATATGGGACATTACCTGCTCACGCGCAAGCTCCTGAAACTGATGGGGCCGGGCAGCCGTATCGTCAACATGGTGTCGTGCACCTATGCCATCGGACGGCTGGATTTCCCGGATTTCTTCCATAGCGGAAGAAAGGGAACGTTCTGGCGCATTCCCGTCTACAGCAACACCAAGCTGGCGCTGTTGCTCTTTACTCTCGATCTGGCCGGGCGCGTCCGCGACCGTGGCATCACAGTCAACGCCGCCGATCCGGGGATCGTGTCGACCGACATCATCACCATGCACGCCTGGTTCGATCCGTTGACCGACATCTTTTTCCGTCCCTTTATCCGCACGCCGCGCCAGGGAGCCGCGACGGCCATCCGTCTGCTGCTCGACAAGGAGGCCGGTAAACAGACCGGTACGCTGAACGTGCTGAAGGGCGTGAAGACGCTTCCGGAGAAATACACCCGGCACAGGCAGATGAAGGAGCTGTGGGACAAGACGGAGATGCTCGTAAAGAAGTGGTTGTGAGTCTATAGGTTGAACTTCAGGAAACAGTCCTCACGCTCGTAGCTGTAACCGTAGATGCAACGGTTCCGCTCGTCCACATCGAACAGGACCGGGACCGGGTCGGTCCGGTATCTGGCTATGGGGTTTCCTTCGTAATCGAACACTTCCATGTACGACGTGCCGTTCCCTTCCTCACACATGGCATAAAACCGGTCTTTGCCTGCCACGACGTTCGTGTAGTAATACGTCGTGTGCTCAAAGTCGCCTGTCCGGATATTTACGGGAGCGTTGTCGTCAACCAGCCGGTGCAGGAGTCTCAGTGGATAAAAATGCAGATTCCACCTGTAAAAAACGCCCTGATGTTTCAGGCAAAACGCCTTGACGTTTCAACTGAAATGCCTAAGCGTTTTGCCTGAAATGTCAAGGCGTTTCCGGAATGTGTCCCCGGACTTGTCTTTTAAAGGCTAATTATATGGTATCAAGCTGTTTATGTGAAAGAATAATTATTCCATAAACTGAATATATATGAATGCGCTCATTCGTCGGTTCTCAGGAATTTCCATACGCCCGCGCTGATTGCTCCGCCCAGGAAAGGCGCCACGATGAACAGCCAGAGCTGCTCCATGGCCTGTCCGCCTTCTATCAGTGCCGGACCGATGCTTCTGGCCGGGTTGACGGATGTTCCCGTAATGGGAATGCAGACGATGTGTATCAGTATCAGGGTCAGTCCGATGGCCAGTCCCGCTAGATTTCCCGCTCCTTTCTTCTGGTCAGTGGCGGCCAGCACCACCAGCACGAAGATGAATGTGAACACGGTCTCGGCGATGAACGCCTGCGCCACGTTTCCCGGCTCGAACGTGTTTGAGCCTGTGGCCGTCGGTCCCTCGTGAGTGCCGGTAGATACCAGCAGGGACAGGATCAGCGATCCGATGATGGCCCCCACTATCTGGAACAGCATGTACATCAACGCGCGTTTGGTCTTCATTCCTCCCGACATCCACACTCCCAGCGTGATGGCGGGGTTGATGTGGCATCCTGAAATGTTTCCGATGGCATAGGCCATAGCTACTACGGATAGTCCGAAGGCCATAGCCACACCGATTGTCCCTACACCGGCACCGACTGTGTCGGCGACACCCCCGGCAAATACGGCACTGCCGCATCCCATCAGAACGAGCACCATCGTTCCGACAAGTTCCGCTACATACTTTTTCATGGTCTCCTCCTTTTTTAGAATTAAACTTGCTCCTAATATATCCTGTTTTTGTCAAAAAAGCAAATAATTCGCCGTTTATAAATACGATTGTTTTTGACGTGTCTTTATTGACGGGATGTGGTGCATAATTTTTCCGCCAGCGGCGCATAATATACCCGCACTTCTTCCGCCGTGGGCGTATGTGCGCCGGGGAAGTGACAGGCATGGGTATAGTGTTGCAGGAACAGCGGCTCGAAATGGGCCAGGTGGTCATTTTCTCCGAACAGTCCCCAGATGCGGCCGCTCATCTCCGGCCGGCAATTGTCCCATTGGTGTGCCTGCACGTCGGCAAACTCGTCTATCAGCGGTTGGTCTATCACGAAATGTTGCCGTCCGTCCGCCCGTGGCGACTTGTATTCATGTGCTCCGATGCGTTCAGAAAGAAAACGGGTCATCTCAAAATAAGGGTTTCCCAACAGGGCGGGTATTCCCAAGCGTGACGCCGTTATCTGCGCCAGAAAGGAGCCATTGCTGTTGCCTACCAACACATTGGGATGCTCACGCTCGCAAAGGTCCGTAATGAATGCCAACGCTTTGTGGGGATGAAGCGGGAGGTCGGGAGTGAGGACTTCCGCCTTGCCTGCGAATGCCTGCCTCAGCGCCTGGGCGGGTATGCAGCTGCCCGAGGCGAAGAATCCGTGGAGGAAAAGGATTTTTGTGGTCATCATTGTTCGTTTGTGATAAATTCCCAATGTCCGTTTTTGTCCGAACCTATGCGTCTGATTACTGTCCCATTCATTTTTTTGATGTAACGTGCCACGGTTGCCCGGCCTATATCCAGCGCACGTGCATATTCATCATAGGTATATTCCGGATGTGCTTTGATCAGGGCAATAAGCTGGGTATTAGTGTCCTCCAGTATTACAATATCATTTACAGTATCACTTTTGTCTTTTACAGTATCATCTATGCTTTGCTGATACTGTAAGATCCTGTTTTCAAGGTTAGCGATGTGTTGGGCAAGCATTACATCTTGAACAATCGTGCTGTCTTCCTGCTCCCGACTGTCAATCAAAGCTTGGATATATTCTCCTTTAGCTTCTTTTGTCACAATAGAAGGGATAAGCCCTAATTGCCGTTGCACGATATTCATCAACAGCCTTGTGGTACGTCCGTTGCCGTCCACCCACGGATGGATGGTGACCAGACGGAAATGGGCTTCGAAACTCAAACGATAGCATGCCGCCATGTCGTTTCTGTCTACTGAAGCCAATTCACTATTTAACCATTGGCAAAAGTCTGCGGTGGCTTGTGGTACTTTCTGAAAAGCCATATAACTTCTGCCACCTACGCCTGCACTTACGTTGCAATGACGTAGCTCACCTTTGGAGGAATCAAAATTACCGCCTAATACAGAGTATTCCGAACCTGTACACCGCATGACTTTGGCAGCCAATTCACATAAAAAATCGGCTGTATAAGGTTGGGAGGTCATTGCCCAATGGAAGCCAAAAAGATAGGCGTTTTTCAGGTCCACATTCATCATTTGCTCCATAAGGCTCCTTCCTTTGGCTGCAATTCCCTCGTCAAAAAGCAACTGGTTTTCCACCTCAGTTACGGTAGAGCCTTCGATTGCCGTTGAATGGGTGATGAGCGAGTAGAGGTAGAATTTCTCGTAATCCACCTGCTGTTCAATACCCGAAGCAAAGTATCGGTTGATTGTCTCTATCAGTTTCTTGTCTATTTCTTTCATTTACATATATGTTTTTTACATTTTTGCAATTACTTCCTTGCCTATCAATTGATTAAGTTTTGCGCCCACTTCTGCGTCTCCATAGATGGAAAGCCAATGTTCTTCAAACAAGGGTGTGTTTCGGTTGGCGATTCCACTTTTGTCTACCTGATAAAGGATAAGTCTTTCTTTGTCACAAATGCCCATGACGGAGCTTCGAAGCATTCTTGCGTATGACAAGCATTGAGAAAAGGCATTCTGTTGTTCGGAAATCAGGGACATGTCCAATTTGGCTTCGATGACCATTGGTGCTGAAGCAAAATGTCTTTCCCCTTTTGGGAAGAATACGAAATCTGGTATGGCTTTAAGGCCTCTGCCTGCTTTTTGAGACAATTGTCGTGTCCAGTTCTCTTCGCTGTATCCCAATAGTTTTAACATTGGAATCAGGATTTTTTCTTCTACATCTTTTTCTAAGTTTATTTCGCCAAAATCCATAGATTTCCCATCAAATAGTTTGGGATATAATTCTGTGTCTCCTCCTTTTTCTTGTATCATACGAAGAAGTTCAGAGTAATCTGTAGCACTTAATTCTATTCCGTTAATTCCTTGAAGATTCTTTCTGACAATGGGTACCTCTGCAAAGTAAGAATCCGTTTTCAAATTTTTAAAAGATATGTGTGGAGTCAGGATTCCATCGCATATAGTTGTACGGCAATGATAGTAATCGAACGGATTGAATATACCCTCGGAATTGGCTCGCCAAATGGAGTGGATATAACTTCTAGGAGAAGTACAATAAATGACTATTATATCACCTCTTCGTGTACGTTCATTACAAGCCCAAATGTGTGTGTCATTTCCTTCTTTTTCTTTACCGAGTGAATCTAAAAATATAAAATCTCCATCGGATGCTCCGGTTATCCAAACATTGGTAGGTTTGGGTAACTCTTTGTTTTCATGAGATTCTTGTAGTAAAGTGGCATAATCATATATGCAAGCACAACATTCGGCATCTGTCAGTCCGTTTTCTTTTTGAAAATCATTCCAAACCGAACAGATGTCGTAATAATACATCAAATACGCTTTATAGTCTTTGCTTCTTGGAATGGGTGGTAGTTCAATACCTAACGCATCACAATTGTGCTGAATCACATCAAAATGTGTCGGCAATAGAAGAGGTTTGAAAAAGGTGTAAGAATAGAATAAGAAAAACGACAAAGGAGGAATGAATGTCGCTTTTTGGCGATATTTGTTCTTAGGCAGAATCATTGATCTGGCATCGTTGTAAAACCTAATTTCTCCATTCTCATCTTCAGTAGCATCTATCAATTGATATTCTTCTATCAGGTGTTTGAACTTCTCGCGTGTCCAATTTCCATCTTCTGGCAAAAGTCCACAAGTAGGCAAGTTGGCTCCAAACAGAAAATTCAAATCCAGCCATCCATTGACGGATATTTTACCTTCCCATTTTTCCGAAAAATCCAAAATAGCTTTTATGCCATCATATGTGTTTTCAATCTCAGGATTGAACATTTCTATACATTTCTTACCTCTATCTGATTCCTTATAGAGATTCCACATTTGTTTGTTCATAAAATTGCTATTATTTTTTATTTTTCAATTCCTTCTGTTCTTTCTCAAAACTCTCCAAGAAATGGATTTCCACGGGTGACAGTTCATATTGCGTCCGCTCCTTGAACTTATCGTACTCCTGACTCACCTTCTGTTTGGCAAGCTCGGCGGAAATGGTTCCAGCATGGGTCAGAAGCTCTTTGCCAGAGAGCTTCAGGAAATCATCCAACTTCTGAATCCAGTCCTTCATATACATCGGCTTGTGCGATTGCGCCTGAAGTTCGGCGAAGTCAAGATACAGGCTGACAATGCGGTTCAGTGTGTCCAGCTCTTCGGGAGACAAGTAATTCTTGGCTATTTCCGCATCGGTGCGTTTGGGCAATCTCCCTGTCCATGAGGTCAATCCCATGAAGTCCTTGTTGGCATCAGCCCGTTGGTAGATGACCTCTGCCGCCGTATGTCCGTGAGCTGAGAAGTGCATTTTGTTTTGTACGGTTTTGAAGAACATTTGTGTGACTTCCGCCCGTGGATCATAGTCAATGCTGAGTGCGTAAATCTCCAGCACTTTGCGGTAGAACACCTTTTCTGACGAGCGGATGTCGCGAATTCGGCTCAGAAGCTCATCGAAATAATTGCCGCCTCCGGCGCGTTTCAGCAAATCATCGTTCATCGCAAATCCTTTGATAAGGTATTCCCGTAGCACTTGTGTCGCCCAGATGCGGAACTGGACACCACGGTGGGAATTCACACGATAACCTACGCTGATAATCATGTCGAGATTGTAGAAAGCGATATTGCGTTCTACCCTTCTTGTACCTTCATTTTGAACTGTTGCAAAAAATGCAACAGTTGAATCCGGTTTCAATTCTCCGGATTCAAACACATTTTTTATGTGCCTCGAAATGGTGGACTTGTTGCGTTGAAACAGTTCCGCCATCTGGTCGGCGGTGAGCCACACGGTGTCATTGGCGAGCGTGACTTCTATTTTTGTCTGTCCGTCCTCAGTCTGGTAGAGGAGGAAGTTGCCGGTAGATTCATTCATTACTGTTATAAGCTATAATAATACTTCCTGATCTTCTGTGCCATCAGTTTGCGTCGTTCATTTAAGAATGATTCATAATCCTCATGTTCCATCTGTGTGATAGTTTCCGGAGATACAGCTTTTTGAAGCTTTAAATCAAATCCAAGCCCAACTCTTTCAAGAAAGCATTATGCCTGTTTCGTGCGTCCTCTATTTTACTGTCAATGTCCATCAATTGCCGGTGGACTTTCACCAGATCAACGGGAGTTTCTTCTTTGGCTGTACTTACATAACGGGAGATATTCAAATTGTAGTCGTTGTCCTTGATTTCGCACATGGATACACAACGGGAATATCGCTCGACATCTTTTCTGTACTGGTACGTTTCCACAATCCTTTTTACGTCCGCATCGCGCAATGTGTTCTGCCTCTTTCCTTTTTCAAAGTTTTCATTTGAGCTGGCATTAATGAACAGCACATCATCGTTCTTCTTGCATTTCTTCAGCACCAGGATGCAGACGGGGATGCCTGTGGAATAAAACAAATTGGCAGGCAAGCCTATAACCGCATCAATATTGCCGTCATTTAAAAGCTTTTTGCGGATCAGTTCCTCCTTGCCGCCCCTGAACAATACGCCATGAGGCAGGATGATAGCCATTGTTCCGTCTTCACGCAAGAAGTGGAAACCGTGGAGAAGAAATGCGAAATCGGCGGCTGATCTGGGGGCGAGACCATAATTCTTGAAGCGGAAATCTTTTCCCAGTTCTTCGGTGGGCTCCCAGCGGTAGCTGAAAGGAGGATTGGCGACAATTGCATCGAACTGCAATTTTTTTGCCGGATTCATTTCGTTCAGAATATCCCAGTCGTTTAGCAATGAATCGCCATGATGGATGTCAAACTCTGTATCCTTGACTCCATGCAGCAGCATGTTCATACGGGCCAGGTTGTAGGTCGTTATGTTCTTCTCCTGCCCGTAGATTTTTCCGATGCCATGTTTCCCCATCTCATGACGGACATTCAACAGCAGAGAGCCCGAGCCGCATGCAAAGTCAAGCACCCGGTCTATCTTCGCTTTCTTTCCGGCCGCAGGGTCCTGGCTGTCCAGTGACACGATTTTGGACAAGATGGAGGAAATCATCTGGGGGGTATAGAACTCTCCGGCCTTTTGTCCTGAATTGGCGGCAAACTCACCGATCAGATATTCGTATGCATCACCCAAAGAATCTGTCGAGGTAGAAAACTCTGCTATTCCCTTGGCTATTTCCGTAACCACCTTGCAAAGCATGGTGTTTCTCTCTTCGTATGTCTTTCCCAGTTTGTCGGAATGCAGGTTGATTTCCGAGAACAATCCGCGGAAAGAGCTGTCGAACGACTGTTCCTCAATGTACTTGAATCCTTTTTCCAATGTGTCCAGCAATTCCTTGTCTTGCGTCCGGGCCAGTTCTACAATGTTTCCCCATAAGTATCTGGGAAGTATGACATAGTGAGCCTTACGGCGCATTTGCCGTTCAAAATCGGCAATGTCGTCAGGATTTTCCTCATACCAGATTTGCAGAGGAGTATTTACCTTTAATTTGGTCATGACATCCCGGGGAGTCTCAGGATAATCAGAACCTAATTCTTTCTTTACAGCCTCTTCATATTGTTCTGAAAGATAACGCAGGAAAATGAACGAGAGCATATAGTCGCGAAAATCATCGGCCATCATGGAGCCACGCAGTTTGTCGGCTATTGCCCAGAGGGCTTTCCCTAATTTATGTTGTTCTATTGCTGTCATACTCTATATCGTTTAATCATTATGCAAGACAAAGTGATATTTTCCCATCAATGCATTGAATACATCAACAAGAATTCGTTTGTTGTCGGGGACCATCACACCGGCTTGTGGATAGTAGACTTTCTGATGCGTCAAGGCATTGATGATATCCGCCATCTTTCCTGACTCTTCCGTGAATCTGATTTGTTGAAGGACATATTGAAATTGTCCGACTCCCAAGAATGAGGCGATATTTTCAAGAATCTGCCTCAGTAAGGCCAGATGATAGACTTCCAGAGAATCTTCCTGAATGGCCGTATCCAATATCTGCAGGACTCTCAGATGATAGAGCAAGACACTGTTTCTGGAACTTGACAATTCATATTGTTCTTCCGTATTCTCGAGAATAGAGATCTTGTATTTATTGGTTTCTCCTTTCCGTTTGGCTTTAAACTTATCGGCTTTCTCGCCCTTTGACAGCCAGTCACTGAGAATCGTGGCCAGTCCGATATGGTGCGTCGTGATGATGAGCTTTTTCCTCTCAAAATGTTTTTCTATCAGGCTCATTAGCGTAAACGCCGTGATGAAAATATTGTGGTCGTCCATACTGGAGACCGGATCATCAATAAAGAAGTAATCGCTTTGCTCTCCTGTCCAGCTGTCTACTTCTGTCAATGCCAAGAAAAAGCACCATATAAAAATCCGTTCTTCACTCCTTGATATTTTTACAGGGTGTTGCCCTTCATCTCCTTTCATGAAAAAAGAGATTGAAGCAAGCCCTTGTTCGGGATTGTCATGGAATTGAAAAATGAAGTCGTATTTCGGATGGTAAGGCTTCAACTTTTCCATGACATCCACTTCGCTCAACTGGCTGTGATATTGGTTCAGACTGCTGGAAACGACATCCAGTCTGATGTGTTCATTGTCCCAAACAAACAAGTCCTCACTGAAGGCATAATATACTCCTGTCTGCCGTCCCTGTTCATTTCTCGCGGCTTCTTTATATTCAACGGAAAGACGCGTCTTGCCCGTCGCATTGGATGCATAAATCAGAAAGATGTTTTCCGGAGCATCCTTTATTTGTCTGGCTATCTGTGGTAAGTCCATTGTTTACAATTTTAGATTTTAGGGAACAATTGTTGCATCAGTCCCTTTTTGTGTTCTTTCAATATTTCTACCTTTTGGGAGGTTGCTTCTATCAGCTCATCAAGAGAGGAGAGGCAATCGGCGATTTTTTGCTGCTCATCATAATTCTCTACAGTATATACTTCAAACTCCTCAAAATTTTTTTTAGTTATTATTGGAACCGCTGTTTGACCTGCCAATTGTTTTAGCCTCTTCACATTATAAGTTATAAGATAGTATACATACTCGTAATGATACTTTCGATTACAGCATATTGTGTTAATTTGTTGATTGGTAGAACACTCTATTTTATTAATTGCATTTAAACCAATAGATGCAATGCAAGTAACTAAAACAGAATTTTGGGGAATTACCCTTGCTTTATTCTTACCGAATCTTGTTAATTTTAAAATAGAATCATTTATATATTTACCTTTAAAATCTTGTGCTGTAATCCAAGCAAAGTCTCCATTCCAATATTTTCCTTCTTTTTTGCTTGGAGTATTTCCTGTTATAACTTCTCCTAAATCTATTATTTGCTTCTTTGCCCATCCTTTCGTCTCTTGAAATTCAGGGAATCTCAACTCAGGCACATTTTTCCCTTCTTTAGGAAACAATCGCTGCATCAAACCTTTTTTATGTTCTTTCAATACTTCAATTTTACGGTTGGTTGCTTCAATCAAATCATCGAGAGAAGAAAGGCAATCGGCGATTTTTTGCTGTTCTCCGGAATTAATGATAGGATAATAGATTGTTTTTTCTTTTAATATGGAATAATGTCTTTTATATTCTTCTTGAGTTACAGGATTTGCTAATAGAATTTGATATAAGAAGAAGCCATTAATACACTCTTTTGTTTTCAAGATTTTTATACCATCAGCACCTTGGGCAAAAGGAAATGTAACTTTCTTAAGAATACAAGTATGGTCTCCAAAAATAATAAGCGGCTGACTTAAAGATGCTTCTGTAATGACGGCACTTTCATCATTAGTCCATCCACAAATATAATTTTGTGATTGATCTATGATAGGGTAGTATCCTGTGTTTAAATATTCTTGTGATGTTATCTTTTTAGGGGCAGTAATAACACTCGTCAAATTGTTGACGATGTTGTGTCTCCATCCTTCCATTTCTCGGAACTCCGGAAATCTCAAAGCAGGCACAACTGTCTTTATCTCATGTTCTTTTTCCATATCTTTATTCTTCATACGCCGACAATCCTGCTATTTCCTCACCTTCCGCCTTACGTTTCAATAACGGAATCAAGTCCGCCATCAATGCCAGTTCTTTCTTGGAACGGGCTTTCCATCCCAGATTGAGCGGGGCAAGCAAATCGTTCAACTTCCCGGCATCAAAAATCTTGCGTTCCATGATGCTGTCGATAAACTCATTCAGAGATTCAGAGGTAATTCCGTACTTTTGGGCAATCGAGTCTACTTCCTTCGCATATCTTTCCGCCTTGAAAAGGTTGTAGTCTTCTTTGATTTCCTGTACTGTCTTGCCGTTTACTTCTTTCAGATTATTGATGTAAGCGATGATGTCCTCGCGTTCATCCATCAGGTCAGAGTTCGACAGAACAATATTGACCAACTGCTCACGTGTCATCCTTGTTTTGCCTCCATTCCCACCATATTGCTTGGCTATGAGGTCCATAATATAGTCATAATCAATCATGGCTGAGGCGAACAGGACAAATTCAAAGTCCAAGCCCTCCACCTCAGGAGAAACAGATTCCGAGCTTTTTTCCCGTTTGCTTTTCAAACTGTAGGCCAAGTTCAAATAAGCGCCCCGGAAAGCGAGAAGATCATCGTCCGTAAAGCCATAGTCGGGTTGGGAATCCGACAATCCGGACACGGCTGCTTCATCTGTAAAGTCGACATATTGATTGAGTTGCGTCTTGTAGCGCTGCACCTCTTTGAAGCAATTGATGAAACCTACTTTTGCTTCGTCTCCTTGCAGGTTGGCCACTTCGGACGCATTGAACTCCAGATTGTACGACTGCATGAATTTCCGCAATCCGGCCACTGCTGCCTTGTATTTTTCCTGAATGCTTGAGGCCGGTTCCACCAACCATATCCGTTTTGCCTCATCTTTGTTTTTCCCTGAAAACAAGGCGATGGCTTCGTCTACGGCATCCTGTTGCCCACGGAAGTCCAGGATGTTTCCGTATGGTTTTGTGTCGTTCAGAGTGCGGTTGGTACGGGAGAAAGCCTGTATCAGATGATGATAAGTCAGTTTCTTGTCCACATACAACGTGTTTAAGAACTGCGAGTCGAATCCAGTCAGTAGCATATCCACTACGATGGTAATATCTATTTTGTTCGCATGGGGATAGTCTTTGTTGCTGTATTTCTGGTTTTTGATCCGTTCCTGAATGTCCTGGTAATATCCGTCAAAATCTTCAACGACATGATTGGTGCCATATTGCCGGTTATAATCGGCAATAATCTCCTTCAGAGCCTGTTTCTTTTTTTCAGGCTCCTGCTCGTTGTCTATTCTTTCCTGCTGCAAATCCTCCTGCATCTGCTTGATGTCAGGATTTCCTTCGGAGGGCGGAGAGAATACACAGGCCACGTTCAACGGCTCGAACGATCCGTCCTCCAATTTGTGCTGTTCCTGTATTTGCTTGAACAAATGATAATATCTGATGGCGTCATTGATGGACGAGGTGGCAAGAATGGCATTGAAACGTCTTTCGTTGGTAGCTGCGTTGTGTTTGGACAGAATTGTCTCAACGACAGCCTGCTTCTTGATGCTGCCGTCCGCCTTCCGTGGGTTGTCCTCATTCGGCTTGAAATAATCCACATGAAAACGAAGCACATTTCTGTCATCAATGGCTTCTGTGATGGTGTAGGCATGCAGTTGCTTCTCAAAAATATCTTTGGTTGTCTTATAGGACGCGGTTTCACCATTGACTTTCGTATAAGTGGCGTTCGTGTCAAAGATAGGTGTTCCCGTGAAACCGAAAAGCTGTGCGTTGGGGAAAAACTCCTTAATGGCCTTGTGGTTGTCTCCAAACTGGGAGCGATGGCATTCATCGAATATAAAGACCATGCGGCTGTCTTGCAACGGCATCAGCTGTTCCTTATACTTATTCCGGTTGCTGGGGTCTAAGGCAATGCCTAATTTCTGGATGGTGGTGACAATCACTTTGTCCGCATAATCGGTAGACAGCATCCGGCGTACCAATGTGCCTGTATTCGTATTCTCTTCCACACAATTCTCCTGGAAACGGTTGAATTCCAGCCGTGTCTGGCGGTCAAGGTCTTTGCGGTCTACCACAAACAGGCATTTTTCTATATCCGGATTATTTTTCAATAGGGTAGAGGCTTTAAAGGAAGTCAAGGTCTTGCCACTTCCTGTCGTATGCCAGACATAGCCGTTCCCCCGATTTTCTTCAATGCATCTCACAATGGCTTTTACCGCATAAATCTGATAGGGGCGCATAATCAGCAGTTTCTGTTCGCTGGCTATCAGTATCATATAACGGCTGATCATTTCACCTAAATGACATTTGGGAAGGAATTGTTCGGCAAAAGAATCCAGACAGTCTACTTTTCTGTTGTCTTCTCTTGCCCATTTATAGACAGGCAAGAACTGTTCTTCTGCATTGAAATTGAAATGCTGGAGATTGTTGTTGGCAAAATAATAGGTGTTCGAGTAATTGCTGACAATAAACAACTGCATAAAGCATAGCAAGGTGTTGGAGTATCCATTGCCGGAATCGTTCTTATAATCTATAATCTGCTGCATGGCACGGCGTGGACTTACATCCAAGGTCTTCAGCTCCACTTGCACAACAGGCAACCCGTTGACAAGCAGAATCACATCATAACGCTGGAAACTGTTTCTGGTGTTTATCCGCAACTGATTGACTACCTCATATTCATTCTTGCACCAGTCTTTGATGTTGACCAGGGTATATTGCAGAGGAGTGCCGTCCTCACGTATGAACGTATTCATCTCGCGCAGACGTTTGGACGAAGCGAAGACATCCGAATCGGTTATTTCCTCTAGCAGGCGGTTGAACTCGGAATCGGAAAGGTTGACGCGGTTGAGCCGCTCAAACTTCTTGCGGAAATTTTGTTCCAAGGTGGCTCTGTCACAAATATCCGGCCGGTATATGTATTTCAACTCTATCAGTTTGTTGATAAAGCTTTCTTCTATTTGCTTTTCCCTAATCATACTCTATTGGATATCTATCTTGGTTTTATTCTACAAAGATACGAAATGTCATGCTGCAAAAAGAGAAAAGCGGAAGAAAACTCTTTCGCTTTTCTCAAACTCATCCTGACCCTTATGAGAGGGCGGCGGATACTGTCCGAAAAAACAAGTCCGTTGTTGGCAACCTCCGATTCAAATTTCCTGCCGGATTCATCTGTGGAACGGAAAAATATCCGTAATTTTGTATCGGGTAGTTCTTATCCCGAACTCACGTATACAATAACTTTGAACTGATTGCAATATGAAATTTAACCCGTCACCGATCCGGACCGATGATGTCGAACTGTCAGAAGATTTGATACAGTTGTCTGAATGTATAGCTGAGAATGTCCATAATGTATGGGCTTCATCCCGTATGGCGGAGGGATGGACTTGGGGGAAAGAAAGAAATGACGCGTTGAGGCGGCATCCTTGTCTGGTTCCTTATGGTGAGCTGCCTGAATCAGAGAAGGACTACGACAGGAATACGGCTCTTGAGACTCTCAAGCTGATCCAGAAATTAGGCTTTGCCATCATAAAAAAGGAAAAGCCATGAAACGGATGTTCGGACGGATAATGGAATTGTTCTCTCAGGAATCCATCGACAGAACCATATCAGGTGGAATCTGCGGGCAGTTCAAGTTGCTTGCCAGGATTATATTAAGCATTTTAGCCATCATCTTCATACTTATATTATGCCTTAATCTACAAGTCTGCGATGACGGCACAATCATGGAGCGGCTTTGGGTTGTTTACAATAACTTCATTGATCCGGGCAACCTTGCCACTCAAACAGGTTTTGCCAATCGGTTTGCCATGGCTATAACCGGTTTGTTGGGGTCTGTACTGCTCGGCGGCATTTTCATTTCGATGTGTTCAAACATCATGGAACGGAGGGTCGACGCCATACGCTCCGGCAAGGTCTGTTATAAGTCGGTAAAGGATCATTATGTCATTATCGGATGCAGCAATATCACTGTGAGTCTTATAAAGGACCTTCATAAAGAAAGTCCTGATACCAGGATCCTTGTCATGAGCGGCAAGGAGAGTGAGGCCGTACGCCATAAGCTGCAGGCACAATTGGATAAAGACGAGGAGCGGAATGTTTATATATATTTCGGAAATATTGATTCGATAGAGGAGCTTGGAAGGTTGAATGTCGGTCAGGCAAAGGAGGTCTACATACTCGGTGACGAAGGTGATTATGGTAGGGACTCAAAGAACATACAGTGTGTGCATAGCATAAGCACATTGAAGGGAAAGGTTGTCTGCGGCAATGAGCTTCCTGTTTATACTCAGTTTGACAGGTTGTCCGCATACAGTGTTATCCAGAAGTTTGATATAATGAATGTCGGTGGAACCAGGGAGCCTGGTTCGGACAAGGTTCCAAGCAATATCTATTTCCGGCCTTTCAATCTGTATGAGAACTGGGCGCGGCGCTTGTGGGGCCTATACGCCGTTGATGACGAATATGATTCTCTTGACTATGATCCCATCTGCTTTCAGGCGGACGGCAGCATGAAGAATGCTGATAAATATGTGCATCTCGTCATTGTCGGTTTCAGCAATATGGGCCAGGCTTTATTGCTGCAGGCATTGAGGGTATGTCATTATGCCAATTACGATGAGTCGATGGACAGTGAGTCGCGCGTCAGGACTATAGTTACGGTTGTGGATAAGAACATTGGTGAGTTGAAGGAACATTTTAAGTCACAATATCCGTACTTGGACGAGCAGGTTGACGATATACGGATAAACTATCTTGAAGAAAACATTACTGGTTCTTCCATGAGGAAGGATCTGGCAGACTGGTCAGAGGACCCTGAACAGCTGTTGACTGTCGCCTTGTGCATCAGTGATCCGGATGGGTGTATCAGTCTTGGCCTGAATCTGCCGCGGGAGGTGTATGAGAGTGACGCGAGGGTGCTGATAAGGCAGGAGATGCAGACGGACCTTGGTCAGATCATACATAGGGATAAGGGAAGATACAGGAATGTCAAGGTGTTTGGCATGCTTGAGGACTGTATCTCAAAAGACATGTTGCGTGATGAGATGGCCGCCTATATAAATCAGGAATATGAAGACATGTTCAAATCAGATGGCCAGAAAGAATATATAAAGCCCTTATACCATCACAAGCTGGATGACAACCGGGAAGAACTGGAAAAAGAAGTGGCAAGGGCACGTGTGAGCTGGATAAATCTTGAAGAGAATATGCGTTGGGCTAATCGTTATCAGGTGGACTCGTTCCGGACTTTTCTGGGCACACTGGGCCTTAAGGTTGTCCGGAAACAGGATGACAGGCAGAATGGAATGACTCCGGATGAATTCAATAAGTCTTTAGGTGACAAGAAACTGACGGTCCTCATGCGTATGGAGAAACGTCGGTGGAATGCGGAGCGCACTATCGAAGGCTGGAAGTATGGAGCGGTGAAAGATGATGTCTATCGTGTCCATCCGTTGATTGTCCCTTATGGCAGATTGTCTGAAGAGGAGAAGGCCAAGGACAAGCAAGTTATCGTTGCCCTTCCTTATCTTATTTCTTTGGCCGGATACAAGATCGTCCCTTCAGGCATTTCATAGTGGTTTTGGAAATTTCCCGTATTTTTTATGTTCTCTGTCGGAAAACTCCCGTTTTTTCATTAAGTTTGCAGTATCCTGCTGAGAAGGAATCCATGCGTGCGCAAGTGCGTTTATCATAAAACTTAATATCCATAAAATGTAATGAAAACAATGTATATCTCGAAGATTGTTCCGGAAGCGGGACAGCTTGAAGGGGCGGAGCAGATTCCGTCCTTATTGGATGCGGCTCATATTCCTTTCGAATACATACGCTGTGTGAACTGGAAGGATTATCCTTACTGCCCTGATGTGAGGTTCCGTACGGCACATACGGGCGACAGTGTATTGCTGGAGTACCGTGTGAAAGAAGCCAGCGTGCGTGCTGTCGCTGATACGGACAACGGAAGGGTATGGGAAGACTCTTGTTGTGAGTTCTTTTTCCAGGGTCCGGGGGATAAGGATGAATATTATAATTTTGAGTGCAATTGCGGAGAATCTCTGCTGATTGGTTACGGACGCAGAGGGGAGCGTGAGCGTGCGCCGCTGGAAGTGACACGGGCGGTGCAGCGTTGGAGTTCGTTGGGTAAGGCTCCTTTTGAAGAACGGATGGGGGAGTGCGAGTGGCAACTTGCTTTGCGCATTCCGGTAACGGCGTTTTTCCGTCATCAGATTGATTGCCTCGACGGGTTGGCCACTCGCGCTAACTTCTATAAATGTGGTGACAAGCTGACTACTCCACATTTCCTTTCGTGGAATCCTATCAATCTTCCGGAGCCTTGTTTCCATTGTCCGGAATTCTTCGGACTGATCCGTTTCAATGACTGACGGATTGTTTGGAGCTTAGAGGACTGATATAAAGAAAGGGGCAGTGTCAAGATAAAAATCAATTTTCATTTTGACATTGCCTTTGTTTTTTGTCGATGCACGTTTATGGGAGAGACTCGTGGAAAGTAATTATAGTTTGAAAATGGATTTTATGAATGATATGAAGAATCCGATACGGATAGTTATAGGCGACATCACCAGACTGAGTGTAGATGTGATTGTCAACGCTGCCAATAACTCGTTGCTTGGCGGCGGTGGAGTGGATGGTGCCATTCATCGGGCGGCGGGGAAAGGATTGTTGGAAGAGTGCCGCACCCTGGGCGGTTGTCAGACAGGTGAGAGTAAAATGACAGACGCGTATGGTTTACCGTGCAAGAAAGTCATCCATACAGTGGGACCAGTATGGCGTGGAGGCGGACATGATGAGGCTGGATTGTTGGCCTCATGTTATGATACCGCGCTGAAATTGGCTGAAGAGAACAATTTGTCCAGCATTGCTTTTCCTTGCATCAGTACGGGCGTGTATGGCTATCCGCATAAAGAGGCGGCACAAATAGCTCTCAACACAATCTGCAGGCATATAGAAAGCGGCGGTTATAAAGGCAGTGTCATTCTTTGCTGTTTCTTGAAAGAGGATGCGGATATTTATGAGGAATTACTGAAAACCATCAATCTGTAGTTCTTCTGCCGTGAAGACAAAGACCATAAAATAGGCTGCAATGCCTGTCATACACAGGGCATTGCAGCCTATTTCTTGATTATGTCCAAGTATTATTTGGCATCCTCAATAGCTGCCTGCGCCTCTTTAATACTTTTCTGACTAACAATGCGTTAGAAAGTTTTCGTATGTGATTTGTATGCGTTTAAGGGCGTTTGCGTGAGGTTCTTGTCTCAAATGTATCTTAATTCTCTATTGCAGCTTGGGCGGCCGCCACACGTGCTATCGGCACACGGAACGGCGAACATGAAACGTAGTTCATGCCGAGTTTTGCGCAGAATTTGACAGACGACGGCTCGCCTCCATGCTCTCCGCATATTCCGACTTTCAAGTCTGGCTTTGTCGCACGGCCTTTTTTCGTACCCATTGCTACAAGTTGGCCGACGCCTTCTTGATCGAGCACTTCGAACGGATCAGTCTTGATGATGCCCAATTCTTTATAGTATTTTAAGAACTTAGGCGCGTCGTCGCGAGAATATCCGAATGTCATTTGCGTCAAGTCGTTCGTGCCGAACGAGAAGAAATCTGCATATTGCGCAATTTGATCGGCAACAAGTGCAGCGCGCGGCACTTCGATCATCGTACCTATTTTATATGCCACGGTTGTGCCTCTTTCTTCAAATACTTTTTCTGCAGTTTTGCGGATAATTTCACTTTGCATTTCAAGCTCTTTGACTACGCCGACAAGGGGTACCATGATTTCCGGATGGACATCGATGCCTTTTTCTTTGCAGTCGATGGCAGCTTCGATGATAGCTCGTGCTTGCATTTCCGTGATTTCCGGATAAGTATTGCCCAAGCGGCATCCACGGTGTCCGAGCATCGGGTTGAATTCTTCCAAAGAATCGCAAATGCTTTTCACCTTTTCAATAGAGATGCCCATTTCTTGTGCCAATTCTTTTTGGGTTGCCAATTGATGGGGAACAAATTCATGCAACGGCGGGTCGAGCAAACGGATTGTCACGCCAAGACCGTCCATGGCTTCAAAAATGCCGCGGAAGTCGTCGCGCTGCATAGGCAATAGTTTGTCGAGGGCTACGCGGCGGCCTTCTGTCGTGTTGGCAAGGATCATTTCCCGCATGGCTTTGATGCGGTCTCCTTCGAAGAACATGTGTTCTGTGCGGCAAAGTCCAATTCCTTTTGCTCCAAATTTGCGGGCAACAAGCGCGTCTCGCGGAGAATCAGCATTTGTGCGAACATCGACTTTCGTATATTTGTCGGCAAGGTTCATGATAGCGGCGAAATCTCCCGAAAGTTCTGCATCGACAGTCGGAACTTGTCCATCGTAAACGTCGCCTGTCGAACCGTTGAGAGAAATCCAATCGCCTTCTTTGTAAACTTTGCCACCCATTTCCACGGTTTTTGCCTTGTAATCGACTTTGATTTCACCGGCTCCGGAAACACAGCATTTGCCCATGCCGCGAGCAACAACGGCTGCATGCGATGTCATTCCGCCGCGTGCCGTCAGAATGCCTTGTGCGACCGACATGCCTCGAAGGTCTTCCGGCGATGTTTCGATTCGCACCATGACTACTTTTTTATTCATTTCAGCCCACGCTTCTGCATCATCGGCGAAGAATACGATTTGTCCTGTCGCTGCGCCCGGTGATGCCGGCAAGCCTTTGGCTACGCTGCGTGCGCGTTTCAAATCGTCTTTGTCGAAGATGGGGTGCAAAAGTTCGTCGAGTTTTTGCGGCTCCATTCTTTTCAAGACGGTTTTTTCATCGATAATGCCTGCACGGTGGAGGTCCATGGCGATTTTCACCATGGCTGCGCCCGTGCGCTTGCCGTTACGTGTTTGAAGCAGCCACAATTTGCCGTCTTGGATTGTGAATTCAAGGTCTTGCATGTCCTTGAAATAGTCTTCCAATTTTTGTTGCGTTTCAATCAATTGTTTTGCGCATTCCGGCATGGATTCTTCCAACGATGGGTATTTTGCTGCTCTTTCTTCTTCGGAAATGCCTTGCAAGGCAGCCCAACGGCGAGAGCCTTCTGTCGTGATTTGTTGCGGAGTGCGAACACCGGCTACGACATCTTCACCTTGTGCGTTGATCAAATATTCGCCATTGAAAATGTCTTCTCCTGTCGCAGCATCGCGAGTGAATGCCACGCCCGTAGCAGAGGTAGGACCCATATTGCCGTATACCATTGCTTGCACATTGACGGCGGTACCCCATTCTTCCGGAATTTGGTTCATGCGGCGATAGAGGATGGCGCGTTCGTTCATCCAACTGTCGAAAACGGCATAAATTGCACCCCAAAGTTGTTCCCATGCAGATTCAGGGAAGCTTTTTCCGGTGGTCTTTTTGACAGCTTCTTTGAATTTTACCACGAGATTTTTCAAATCGTTCACGTCGAGATCTGTGTCGTTTTTAATGCCTTTGGCATCTTTGACTTGTTCAAGAATCTCTTCGAACGGATCGATATCTTGTTTGGATTTCGGTTTCATGCCGAGAACGACGTCTCCATACATTTGAACGAAACGGCGATAGCTGTCCCATGCAAAACGCGGATTGCCGGATTTTTTTGCCAATGCTTCGACTACGGTGTCGTTAATACCGAGGTTGAGCACTGTGTCCATCATGCCGGGCATGGAAACTCTTGCGCCGGAACGCACGGAGACGAGCAACGGATTTTCGGCATCTCCGAATTTGTTGCCTGTAAGTTTTTCAATATGAGCGACAGATTTTTTTACATCGTCTTCGATAAGTTTTACGACTGCCTCGCGACCGAGTTTGTTGTATTCGGTGCAAACTTCTGTCGTAATGGTAAATCCCGGAGGCACCGGCACTCCGATTAAGTTCATCTCAGCAAGGTTTGCTCCTTTTCCGCCGAGTAGGTTTTTCATATCGGCACGTCCTTCTGCTTGTCCGTTACCGAAAGTATAAATACGTTTCATTCTAATTAGATGGTTTATGTAATAGATATGTTAAATAGTCTATATGATGTGCATATTGCAAATGTAATTCAATTACTTTGAAATGTAAAAGAAAAATAGATAAAAAATGGTTTTTATGTGTATTTCGGCTATATGGAGCGTTGCGAAATGCAAAGATTCTGTAATTTTGCGAGTCAAGAATTAAAAAATAAAAAATGGGACGCAAAAAAAGAGATTTGCCTGTTGTCGAGGGCGTTGAAATCATTGGTGTGGCTGCGGAAGGCAAGAGCATCGCAAAAATAGGAGAAATGGTGGTTTTTGTGCCTTTTGGCGCGCCGGGCGACATTGTGGACATTAAAATAGACAAGAAAAAAAGGAATTATGCGGAAGCACATATAGTAAATATTGTGACGCCTTCTTCTAAAAGAGTGGAACCCAAATGTGTGCATTTCGGTGAATGCGGAGGCTGCAAGTGGCAACACATCCCGTATGCCGATCAATTGCAATATAAGCGCAATCAAGTAGTAGATGCATTGACGCGCATCGCGAAAGTGGAATTGCCGGAAGTCAACGAGACGCTGGGTTCTGCGGAAACATTTGAGTATAGGAACAAGTTGGAATATACGTTTTCCAACAAGAAATGGATTTCATTTGAAGATTTGAGAAGCGGCAAAGAATTTCCGGATCGGAACGCATTGGGTTTTCATATACCGGGAGCTTTCGACAAGGTTCTCGACATACAGCAATGTTTGTTGCAGCCGGATTTGTCGAATAAAATTAGGTTGTTTGTCCGCAATTACGCGCTTGCAAAAGGATATGCCTTTTATGATTTAAGGGCGCAAAAAGGATTGATGCGCACGCTGATGATTCGAATGTCGACTACGGGAGAAATCATGCTGATTGTGGTTTTTGCCGAGCAAAATGAAGATGCGATAGGGGATGTGATGGGTGCCATTGCCAAAGAATTCCCGCAAATCACGTCTCTTCTATATGTGGTCAATCGGAAATTGAATGATACTATTGGCGATCAAGAAGTGGTAGTCTATCGCGGTCAAGACCATATCTCTGAAAAAATGGAAGGCCTGACGTTTCGCATAGGTGCAAAGTCGTTCTATCAAACAAATTCCCAGCAAGCGTATGAATTGTATAAAGTGGCGAGGCGGATGGCGGCATTGCGACCAACTGATTTGGTATATGACTTATATACCGGCACGGGAACAATTGCCAATTTTGTGGCAAAGGATGTAGCAAAAGTCGTAGGTATAGAATATGTGCCGGAAGCGATTGAAGATGCGCGTGTGAATTCAGAAATTAATGGCATTGAAAATACGCTGTTCTATGCCGGTGACATGAAAGACGTATTGACGGATGAATTTATTTCGGAACATGGGCGTCCGAACGTGATGATTGTTGATCCGCCGAGGGCGGGAATGCATGAAGACGTTGTAGAAGTCATAAAGAGGGCACGTCCGGAAAGAATCGTATATGTCAGTTGCAATCCGGCTACCCAAGCAAGGGACATCGCATTGCTTGATGAACTTTATAAAGTCGGTGAGGTGCAGCCTGTCGACATGTTCCCGCATACGCATCATGTGGAGAATGTCGCGTTATTGCAACTTCGTTGAATGTTTTTTGGCAAGTTTATGGATGTTGGAGTTGTAGTAAAGGGGATTTCCTGTCACTTCATCTCCGATGAATGACGGCTTGCTGAATGGCGCGTTTTCCGATGGAAGCTCGATTTCGGCAATGACGATGCCTTCAAGGGAAGATGAAAATTCGTCGATTTCCCAGTCATTGCCTTCGTAAGGGACAATGTAACGTGTTTTCTCTATAATCATGCCCTTGCAGAAATGGAGCAGGGCAATGCCGTCGTCATAGGGTATCTCGTATTCAAACTCATTTCTGCGGCATCCTTCGTTTTTTGTTTTAATTGTCAAGAACGACTTTGTGTCGACGATTCTGATTCTGACCACTGTGTCGGCATCGCGCGACAAATATCCTTGACGAATATGAAACTTGCGTATGGCTTTTTGTTTGAAAGCCGCGTCGGTTACAAGAAATTTACGTTCGATTTCTAATGCCATGAGGATTGAGTGTTTTTGCAGTGCAAACTTACGTATAATTCATGACAATAAGAAAAGCGCATCTGATAAGCACCATAGGGGAGTGGGCTTGAAGCGTTGAAAAATGCAAAAATATTTGTACTTTTGTTGCAAGTACTATTAATCTGAGCATTTTTATGATTACGGCGGAAAATATCTTAATGATAGGCTCATTGCTTATTTTTACAAGTATTCTTATTAGCAAAACCGGTTATCGGTTCGGTATTCCAACATTGTTGCTGTTCTTAATAGTGGGCATGTTGTTTGGTAGCGACGGTTTGGGCATCGAATTCCATAGTGCTGCGGATGCGCAATTCATTGGCATGATTGCATTGAGCATTATTTTGTTTTCAGGCGGAATGGATACCAAATTGCAAGAAATACGCCCTGTGTTGTTTCCCGGCATTGTGCTTTCTTCATTGGGCGTCTTGGCGACAACCATATTGACAGGATTGTTTATATTTTTTCTTTCAGACCATACGGATGCCGACATTAGTTTGACATTGTTGGTGTCCATGTTGTTGGCAGCGACAATGTCGTCTACGGATTCTGCGTCGGTATTTAATTTGCTTCGTTCGCAACGCATGAACTTGAAACATAATTTGCGTCCGATGTTGGAATTGGAAAGCGGAAGCAATGACCCGATGGCATATATGTTGAC
>DWVR01000069.1 GCA_019120125.1 Candidatus Phocaeicola excrementigallinarum
TTTTCTGCCAGCATGGTTGCGACATTGACCCAGATAGGTTATGTAGTCGGACTTGTGTTTGTCATTCCGCTTGGCGATTTGGTTTCACGAAAGCAGCTGATATTGACCAATTATATCATTTCATCGTGCGCTTTGCTTGCCATCGCCCTTGCTCCGAACATCTATTGGGTGTGGGGTGCATCCTTGCTTGCCGGAGCATCTTCTGTCATGCCACAGTTCTTCATCCCGTTAGTGTCTTATCATTCAGCACCTGCACACAAGGTGCGCAACGTAGGGATTATACAATCCTGCCTGCTCATTGGCATTCTCGGCTCACGGGTGTTCAGTGGTTTTCTGGCTGATGTGTGGGGATGGCGTTCCGTCTATTTCGTGGCTTGCGTGTTTATGCTCGGGTGCTTTTTGATGATTCACAGGATGCTGCCTGTGCTGTCTGCACGTTCTCAAGACAGTTATGCTGAGTTGATGAAATCATTGTTGCGTCTGCTCTCCAAATACCCATACTTGCGTATCGCTTCGTTGAGGGCGGCATTGGCTTATGGCTCGTTCTTTGCGTTGTGGAGTTGCCTTGCTTTCCGGATGAAGCAAGAACCTTTCTTTGCGAGCGACGATATTATCGGATCGCTCGGCTTGTGCGGATTGGCAGGTGCATCTACAGTTGTATTCATTAGCGGATGTATCCAAAAGTACGGCGCAAGGTTCTTCTCCATTGTCGGAGGATGTGTTATCTTGGCTGCATGGTTGTTGGCATTTTGGGGAAATGACAGCTACTTGTGGATGATAACTGCCATTCTCTTGATTGATGCAGGAATGCAATGTATCCATTTGTCAAATCAGACCAGCGTGGTCGCCCTTGATGCATCCGCCATCAACCGGGTCAATACCATTTATATGACTATTTACTTCTTGGGTGGTGCAGCCGGCACATTTGTCTCAGGTTTGTTTTGGCAACATTACGAATGGACAGGTGTGGTAGGGGTAGGTGTTGCCTTTACCGTGGCTTCCTTGCTTGTCAATTGTGTCAAACTGAAGACGGCATAAATGTGTGATACTAAAATCAGGCAGAAATCAGGCAGAAAGAAAATTTAGAAAGATTCTTTCTGCCTGAATATTTTTTGTACTTTTGTACCCGTAAGAGTTACCCGGACAAGCAAAGCGACGCAGACCACGGAAATTGGAATGGCCGCCAACCCATCACCCTGAAAATGAACAAACTGCAAAGCGTAAAAAACGCCTAGACGTTTTTTTAAAACATAAAGGCGTTTTGACCAAAACATCAAGGCGTTTTAAGTGAAACGTCAAGGCGTTTTTTCCGCCCCATTTCCTCACTCTGTTTTTTGCCTGATATCCACACTGATTTCCCTTTCCGACATGGTGCAGGCGCCCAGTATTCCCACGCCTCCCTCCACATTGCTGTAGACACGCGGGGGTTCTCCGAAACCGAGGTTCCCCAACGCCTCGTCCACCGTGCTCCCCGTAATCTGACAGACAGAGTACAGATACAGATAGTAGTCCTTTGACAGACTGTAAAGACGAATCTTTAAAGGAAAGGCCAAATCGTTCCCGCTCTTGTCGGTGGTCCACTCCTCGAAACTCAGGGTATACCTCTTTCCCGCTATCTGTCGGTCGGTAAACAGAAAGCATCCGTTCTGGTTGATTCCGTCGAAACCCATTGCGCCGTCCAGTATGTCCACGTTTTCCTTTAGCACCGGGTCTGAGGTCTCTATATGCGGATGCCTGTATTCCTCATCCGTGTAATAAGAGCCGGATTTTCTCAGACAAGTCAGCGCATAATAGTTGTCCGTATCCGGATCGTCACGGAAAGTGACATGATAAGTCAACGCGTAGTAGTTGTATCCGATGATGTTTCCGTATCCGTCGCCGACATCCCCCTCGGGATTGACACGCTCTTCCATACTCACGCATTCCGCATCCATGACAGGTGTGTTTCTCGGAACATCCGTCTCGGCTGTGACCGTCTGATAGCCCTCCGCAGAGACGGACAACCGGATGCGGTCGCCTTCTTTTATGAGGGTATGCGACCGGAATACGGAATCAGAAGCTATTCCCGACGAATCCGCCGGCAGATATTGTTCCCAGCACAGGCGTTCACGATATTCATCGTTGACATAGAGTTCCACACGGGCTTGCGGAAGATTGCAGTCCAATTCCTCGGAAGGTCCCACTTCCGTGTACGGCCAGGAGCGCGTGACACTTGCCATAAGTGTGGAGCCGGGAGCCACCGCACTGTTGACCACAATAACCGGGTCTGGCAGGTATTCATCAAGGTCAATGTCCTTGTAACAGCCGCTGAGCAGTGGAAAAACGGCGGCAAGTCCGATGTACAGTTCACTTTTTCTCATAAGGATTCATGTGTTTGATCAATTGATTCTCTGTGCCTGTATGTCTTTTTCAGAATCTGAATGTATAGGAAACGGAAGGGATGACCGGAATCAGACGTAGGGTCTGGAACACGTTCACGCCGTGCCCGTCGGCATCCCATTTCATTCTTTTCTGTATGCTGACCGGAGCCATGTAGCAATAGGCATTGTAAATGCTGACATTCCATACTCCCTCGCGTCCCTTCTTCAACTGCTTGTGGATATTGATACCAAGATCCAGTCTGTGGTAAGCGGGCAGACGGACATTGTTACGCCCCGTATAACGGTCCAGCCCTCCCAACGTGTAGTGGTATGGAGGCATCAGTTCAGTGCCGGGAAACTCTATGCCCGGACCGAGAGGGCTGATTGTCCCTGTGCCGTACACGGCATACTGGTCTTTCCCCAGTTCCTGATAATTGTCGAACGATACGGTGATCCGGTTTCCGGTCATGTAGGTCCACGCCGCGTTCAGTTCCACCTTCCGGCTCACCCGCCAGTTTGCCGAGATGTCCAGCTTGTGACGGTTGTCGAACTTGGCGGGAAAAGTCATTCCGTGGTTGATGTCGTCGAACCTCCGGTTGTTCCAGCTGAGCGTGTAGCTGACGGAACCTGTGACCGGTCCTGCCTCTTTCCGTGCCGTAAACTCCACTCCATACGAGTTTCCTTCCCCCATCGCCAGCTGGTCGTGCCAGTCGGAAGTGACGGAATAGATGTTATACCCGTCCTTATAATCCAGCATGTGGTCCATCCGCTTATAAAAGCCTTCCACGGCAAACGAGCAGGCAGGGTCCGGTATGAAATAGGCTCCTGCCGAAGCCTGGTCACTCCGTAAAGGCTTGAAACGGCGGTCCACTGAAATCCAGTTATCGGTAGGCAGGTCGATATAGCTTTCGCCGAGCTGGTGGACATACTGGCTCATGCGCGAGTAAGACGCTTTCAGTCCGAAGCGACGGGTGACGGGAAACGCCATGTTCAGCCGGGGCTCCAGATTGGTGTAGGTCTGTCCGTCCACGGAATAGAGGCTGAGCCGGAGTCCCCCACTGACAACAAGCCAGGGACAGACCGTCCATTCGTCCTCCGCATAGATGCCCGCCTCATGTGTCCGGAGCCTCTCCTCCTGTCCGTTCACCGGAATGTCTCCTCCTACAGAGGAGCGCATCTCCTCATAAGACGGACGGAACATGTGACGGATATACTGTCCGCCGAAACGGAGACAATGGCCGGCGGCCGGACGGTACTCGAAATCGGTCCGGAAACTGAAGTCGTCGATACCGTTCGTGGAAGAAGAGCGGTAGAATCCGGAAATCTCCCCTGCCCGGCTTTCCAACTCTCTCCGGATGTTGGAATGATAGCGCGTGTAGGCCACCTGTGTTCTGCCTGTCAATATTGAGCCGCGTGTGTACGTCCATCCGCCAAAAGCCATCAGGTTTCCCCAGCGCAGACGGCTGATATCCTCTTCGCCGGACTGGTCATACTCTTCTTTGGAGCCTCCTTTCAGATTGTCCCTTCCCCAATAAAGCCCGGCGAACAGGCGGTGGCGGGAGTCGATGTGATGGGTCAGCTTGAAGTTCAAGTCTGTAAACGCATAGCGGGCCACGACCTTGCTGTCGCCCTCTTTTCTGACGGCATTCCAGACAGCCAGCGCAGGAGCGGTCAGCACGTCGAACCATGTCCGGCGCAGATGGAAACTGAACGAGGTCCTGTCCTTTACAATCGGTCCCTCCAGATTCACGTTGCCCGAAGTCAGTCCCAGCATCAGGCTGCCGTGATACTCCTTCAAGTCACCGTCTTTCAAACGGATATCCGTCACGCTGGATGTCCTTCCGCCAAAGCGGACCGGGAATCCCGCCTTATAGAAGTCCATTCCCTCCATAGCTTCCACGTTGAACGCCGAGAAAAGTCCCGCGGCATGGCTCGCCTGGTAGACCGGATTCCCCTCCAGCAGGTAAAGATTCTCGTCCTTGTTGCCGCCTCTTACATACATGTCGGCAAATCCGGCTATGCCGGGTGCCACTCCCGGCTGCGTCTGTATGGTCTTTACGATGTCCGCCTCGCCGAACAGGACAGGTGTCCTTCTTATCTCCCCATAGCTGAAAGCGGCCTTTCCTATCTGCGGGCTCCGCAACCGGTCCTTGTCCGAATGAGGGGCATTGACCGTCACTTCAGGAAGGAACTGCTCAGGAAGTCCCTTTTCCGTCCGGGAAGTGTCTCCATACAGGATGTCCGCGATGCCGGACTTCCTTCTTTTGCGTTTCACGATGACAAAGCGGCCTTCCCGTTTGAAACGGATCGGGAAAAGCGTCTCCAGCCGGTCCAGGCATGCCGGAAAAGGAGTGTGCAGGAAGCGGACATTCGCGGTCGGCATATTCCACAGCAGCGACGACTCGTAAGAGAAAGTCACCCCGGTCTGTGTTTCCAGTTTCCTGAGCACTTCGGCCAACGGGATATTGTCCGCTTTCAGTGTTACCTTCGGTTCTTTGTCTCCCGTCCCGGCGGAAGCCTCCCAGAAAAGGAGGCTTGCCAGCACGGCCAATGTAATTTTCACGTAAATGACAGATGGTTTCATCGTGCGTCGAGTGTCAAGTTTGTGTCGAGTGTTTGATTGATTATATGGATTATGTCTGAAAGTCTCATCCGGTCGAATTCGGAAGTGAGGAACAGTTCTTTCTGCGGAAGTCCCGTGATCCGGACATGATAAAGTCTTTCCAGATCCTCCACCACTTGCCTCAAGGGAGTATTCCGGTAGGTCAGACGGCCTGTCAGCCAGGCCAGCTCGTTCCGTGTCCGGAGCTTTCCGGTCCGGAGCTTCTCTCCCTGCCTGCTTACGGCACGCATGTCGGCGGTAAGGTCAGCGTATTGGTGCGGAGTGGCGAAACGGACCTTACCCGAGATGACGAAAGCCACCGTGCTGTCTCCCGCCGCCTCCACCTGAAACCGGGTGCCGAGCACTTGTACCGTGGCTTCCGGCGTCACTACCCGGAAAGGAATACCGTCAAGGTGCTCCACCTCGAAAAATGCTTTCCCGGCCAGTTCCATACGGCGTTCGTCCCTGCCATAGGCCATACGGTCGTACCGCAGGCTGGTTTCCGGAGAAAGGGTTATCCGGCTTTTGTCGGGAAGTGACAGGACTTTGGCCTCCACGCCTGCCGTCACAGTCACCCAGTCTGTCCGCAGATTGTTCCACCAATATAAAGCCCCGGACACCAGTCCGGCAAGCAGGGCCGCCATCCCGGCCATCCGGTAAAGACGGACAGAAAACCGTCTCTCTTTCTTTTCGGGAACAAGAGACGGGAGAATCTTTCTCCACGCCGCGGAAGTGTCGTTCTTCCCTTTCTGATAGAAACGGCAGACAAACCGCAGGCTTTCTTCCTCTCGTGTCATAGGTTCACTATTGTTCTTTTCCATAATCGTGTTTTCAGTTCCATTCTATCGCTATGACCCGTTTTGGGAAGAATCCCCCCATCCATCCCCGGAAAAAAATCAGGAAAAGAAAAAAAGATAGATTTTGACGACCACACTGCGCAACGTTTTCAGTGCGGCGCTGATCTGATGCTCCACAGTCTTTATGGACAGTCCCAGCTCGTCCGCGATTTCCTGATAGGTCAGTCCATCACGTTTTGCCAGCAGCAGGATGCGCCTCCTCTCTCTAGGGAGACGGTCGATGGCCGTCCAAAGCTGGGCGTCGCGTTCGGAACGGATAATCCGCTCTTCCCCGCTCATTTCCGGTTCCGCACGGTCCTCGTCCATCTCGTCCCGGCAGCAAGGAGCCTTGCGGTAATCCATACATCCGTTGCGGACCGTCTGATACAGATAGGCTTTCAGGTTGCGGATGACACTCCCTTCCGAAAGTCTGTGCCAAGTATTCACAAAGGCGTCCTGGACGATGTCCTCCGCATCGTCGATATTTTCTGTATAGCGCAGCGCGTACATCGTCAGCGGACGATAGTAGCAACGGAAATCAGTCTCAAATTCAGTCAGACGGTCCATAAGAAAAACAGTTTTCAATAAAGACACAGAGACACCAGAACACAGAGTTTCCTATTTTGCCGGTTTCCAAAATAATTTCTCTGTTGTTCTGGTGTCTCTGTGTTCTGATACGTTTAATATCTTACATTGGCCTCAATCAATAAGTCTCTTCGTTGGCGAGGTTCCAGGCATTCAGATAAGCCGCCTTGGTGATCTCGACCACCTTTTCCCAGTTGATACGGTCCGCATGGTCGCTTGGCTGGTGGTAGTCAGGATGCCAGTCCGTGTGATACCAGATGATGGGGATGTTCCTTAAGGCAAACGAGGCGTTGTCGCTTCCGCTCACCGGATTGTCCCACGCGCGGTAGCTTGGCTGCAGTTTCAGGCCATATTCCTTTATGTCGTCTTTCAGCCAGTCGCCGAACACCGGATGTGATTTCGTATAGAAATACACCATGTATTGCGGCTCTTCAGGCTTGTTGTCACGGCCTATCATGTCAAAGTTCAGGTAACCTTTCACCTTACCGATCTCGGAGAATGTCTGGGTGAAATATTTGGAACCCAACAGGCCTTTCTCCTCTCCGTCCCAGAAAGCGAAAATGACGGTACGCATGGGCTTCTTTCCCGAAGCCACAAAAGCACGGGCTATCTGCATCACGGCCGACACGCCGGAGGCGTTGTCGTCCGCCCCGTTATAGATCTGGTCGCCGTCCAGCACGTCATCAACGCCCAGATGGTCGAAGTGAGCGCCTACAATCACATACTCATCCGTTCTCTCTCCGGGAATATACCCCAGCACGTTGGCCATGTGAAGCACGCGGTGGGTCACTTTTTTCAACGCGGCCACCGAATCCGGATGCACCTGCCATCTGCCTTTCAGCTGGCGTTCCTTCTGATAGACCTCGAACGGCTGGTAATAGCCTTCCTTGAAGAACGGGGCAATACCCGCCTCCTTCAGGTTCGACACCAGATAGCGCGCCACAATGCGCGAGCCTTGCCTGCCGGCCTCACGTCCTTCAATCTCATCGTCAGCCAGAAAACCGACAATCGCCTCGGCCGAGTTACGGTTGATGGTTTCCAGTCCTTTCTCTTTAGGCGTCTGTGCCGAAAGCGTCAGCGCCATGGAGCAACCGCAGATTACCCCCAATAATGATCTGTACATCGTTGTAGTGTGTTTTTATGGTTAATTGTAATTGTGTCAAAATCCTTATTGTCAGACAAAGTTAGGGAAATTTACCGGAATCCACCAAGATTCCCCACAAAGTTTTTTCCGGAAAAAAAGTCCGTTCCTTACTCAAAGGTGTACATTCCCGTGGGCAGAAGCCTTCTTAGCGGAATGACCTGTACATCCTGTCCTGCCGTGATCCCCCGTTTCCGCAACGCCTGCTCCACGGTCTTGAGAGCCAGTTCCGGATGGTTGTTCTCCTGACTCAGATGGCAGAGCCATACATATTTCAGCTTGTCCGTGAAATGCGACGCCAGGAACTCTGCCAGTTCCCGGTTGCCCAGATGTCCGTCCGGTCCGGCGATTCGTGCCTTCAGATGAGGAGGATAAGGTCCTGTATTCAGCATCTCCTCATCATAATTCGCCTCAATGATGAGGTAATCAGCCTGTTCCGCATAGCGTACGGCTGTAGGGGTGATATGGCCGATGTCCGTAAGGAAGGAGAAGGTCTTCTCCCCGACCTGAACGCAATATCCCACGTTGTCGGTGCCGTCATGGGGCACCTCAAAGCATGTGATCCGGAAATCACCCAACGCCACAGGCTCCTCTTTCCTGATATACCGGATATGGTCTTGGGTAAGTTTCTGCCTTATGCTGTAGTTCCTCTGCATACCCTTGTGGATTTCCCTGGTGGAATAGACCGGGATACCATGCTTCTCGCCCAGATGTCCCGCTGCCTTGATATGGTCGGCATGGTCGTGGGTGATGAATACGGCCTCCACCTTACTCAGGTTGAGCGCATATTCCCTGAACACTTTCTTTATCGTACGGATTCCCACCCCGGCATCAATCAGTATGGCAGTGTTGTCGGTCGCGAGATAATAACAGTTGCCGCTGCTTCCGCTCGCGAGACTCATAAAGTTCACTTTCATCTATGTGTCAATTTATCATTTTCAAAAACGGAATGCAAAATTAATAAAAAAACTGGAACGGCATAATCAAAGAGGCGCGTCAGCCATCTTTTCTGTTTCGGGAAGCATCTTGTCTTTCAGGTCGATTGTTCTGGCGATATATTCGTATATTTGCAATGCTGATTTAATGAATTTAAAGCCCATGAGACTGACTTATCTGTTCCACAGTGGCTTCGCCGTGGAAACCGCACAATGTATCCTCGTGTTCGATTATTGGAAAGATCCTTCCGGCGTCATGCCTTCGTTGCTTGAATCCCCTAAACCGATATATGTGCTTTCCAGCCATTTCCATGAAGACCATTTCAACCGGGAGATTTTCAGGTGGAAGGCGGAAAAGGAAAATATCACCTATCTGCTATCAAAGGATGTCCTGAAAAGAAGAAGGGCGCGAAAAGACGAGGCGGATTTCTGGTTGGGCAAAGGAGCCACGATGCGGGACAGCCTGGTCAAAGTGACGGCTACAGGCAGTAACGACAGCGGTGTTTCGTGGATCGTGGAGACCGGCGGGAAACGTATCTTCCACGCCGGTGACCTGAACAACTGGTACGCGCGTTTCCTGACGGACGGCGAGGAGAGGAAAACAGCCTACAGCACCGAATTCGGCATTGACATTGACCCCGAAAGAGAGGAAAAACGCTATCTGGGCGAACTGAAAGACATAAGGAAAATAACCGGCCGTTTTGATGTGGCGATGTTTCCTGTGGACGGACGTATCGGAAACGGTTACACCCGTGGCGCCAGACAGTTCATCGGGCAGTTCAAGGTGGAACTGCTGGCACCTATGCATTTCACGGCAAGCGGTTTTGAGTCTGCCTGGCGGATGAAAGAGTTTACCGATGCCTGCGGAACACGCTTCTGGAGCATCGACAAAGAAGGAGCGACGATAGAATTACCTGAATGATAGAGTCGCGGACTATAGTGAAGCATGGTTGACGGAAAAAACGACTTTTCTGGTCTCATTCCTTTTTTATGGATAAAGAAGTTGCTATTTTTGTACAGACAAACATTCTTGACAAATGAAACCATTTCGCCTATTTCCGGTCCTGCTCATGACCGCTTTCATGACAGGATGCTCGGTGGTGCCGCTTACAGGCCGTAAACAAATGTTGCTCGTGTCAGACAATGATGTGCTGACATCGAGCCTGACCCAATACAACGACTATATCAAGACAGCGCGGAAATCCACAAACGCCGCCCAGACCGCCATGGTGGAAAGAGTCGGGCGACGGATCGCTTCGGCCACGGAAACTTATCTGAAGGCAAACGGCATGTCGTCTGAAATAAGGAACCTGGCATGGGAATTCAATCTTGTACAGGACCCGCAAGTCAACGCGTTCTGTATGCCCGGCGGAAAGATTGTGGTGTACGAAGGCTTGATGAGACTGGTGACGTCCGACGATGAGCTGGCCGTAGTGATCGGCCATGAGGTGGCCCACGCCGTGGCCAAGCACAGCAACGAACGGATCAGCCAGCAGATGCTGACACAATATGGAGCGAACATCCTCAACTCACTGATGGGCGACAAGAGCGCGAGTCTGCAACGGGCAGCCGCCACAGTGTATGGTCTGGGAACGCAATATGGCGTGACACTCCCCTTTTCCCGGAAACATGAGTCGGAAGCCGACTATATGGGACTGGTGTTCATGACAATCGCAGGCTACAATCCTGATGTGGCGATAGGATTCTGGCAAAAAATGTCGGCCGGAAGCGGAGGAACCGTACCCCAGTTCATGAGTACCCATCCAAGTGACAGGACACGCATTGAGGACATCCGGAAAGAACTGCCCGGCATCAAGGCAAAATACCGGAAATGACAGGCCGTATCATGGAGAATCTGATGAAATGAAACCTGGAAGTCGGAATAACGGCCGGAAACAATAACCTTTTTTCACTAAATCTTTTCCACGAAATAGTTTTTGTTATCAAAATGTAAGCCGTATCTTTGTCAACAGATAACAGTAAACAAAAAAACAATCTAAATCTGCATTGATTTATGGAAAAAAAGAATGACATGCGTGTCGAGCACGACTTGCTGGGCAAAAGAGAATTGCCGGCCGATACGCTTTACGGGATCCAGACACTGCGGGGACTTGAGAACTTCTCCATCAGCCGTTTCAAGCTTTCGTTTTATCCGACTTTCATCAATGGACTGGCCTATACGAAGATGGCCGCGGCCGACGCCAACCATCAGTTGGGACTGCTGACCGACGAGCAATACAACGGCATCAAAGCCGCCTGCGAGGATATTCTGGCAGGAAAATACCATGAGGAGTTTCTTGTGGACATGATACAGGGAGGTGCGGGCACAAGCACCAACATGAACGCGAACGAGGTGATCGCCAATATCGCATTGAAGCACATGGGACACAAGCCGGGAGAATATGAGTACTGCTCGCCCCATGACCAGGTGAACCGTTCACAGTCCACCAACGACGCCTATCCTACAGCCATCCACATGGGACTGTATGCCAGCCATCTGGCCCTGCTGCCCCACCTGAAGGAGCTGATCACTGAATTCCGCAAGCGCGGCGACGATTTCGCCCAGATCCTCAAGATGGGACGTACGCAATTGGAGGATGCCGTGCCCATGACATTGGGACAGACATTCTACGGCTTCGCAAGCATTCTGGAAAACGAGCTGATCCATCTGGACGAAGCCGCCGCCGATTTCCTGACCGTCAATCTGGGCTCCACCGCTATCGGTACCGGAATCTGTTCCGAACCGGGCTATGCGGAAAAGGCGGTGGCAGCGTTGGGACGCATCACGGGCTGGAACGTGAAACTTACGGACGACTGGGTAGGTGCCACTTCCGACACTTCGTGCATGATAGGCTATATGTCAGCCCTGAAACGCGTGGCGGTAAAAATCAGCAAGATCTGTAACGACCTCCGCCTTCTGGCCAGCGGCCCACGTTGCGGTCTGGAAGAGATCAATCTGCCTGCACGCCAGCCGGGATCGTCCATCATGCCGGGTAAAGTGAATCCGGTCATTCCCGAGGTGGTCAGCCAGGTGGCCTTCAAGGTAATCGGCAACGAGCTTTGCGTCACCATGGCAGGTGAGGCGGCACAAATGGAACTGAACGCCATGGAGCCGGTAATGGCACAATGCTGTTTTGAGTCCATTGACCTGTTGTGTAACGCGTTCGACACTCTGCGCACTCGTTGCGTGAACGGCATTACGGCAAATGCCGACCACTGTCTGGCCGAAGTCCGCAACAGCATCGGCATCGTCACGGCGCTGAACCCGTATATCGGCTACGACCATGCCACAAGCATCGCCAAGAAAGCGTTGGAGACAGGACGCAGCGTATACGACCTTGTGCTTGAGGAAGGTATCCTGACCCAAGAGGACCTGGACACCATTCTGGATCCGAAAAACATGATTCGTCCGGTGAAACTTGATATCCACGCCCGCAAATAAATGATTTGAGACACAAAGGCACGGGGATGCAGAACTTCTGATTCACAGAAACATTCTTTGCGTCCCCGTGCTTTTTTATGATACACCGCTCCCTTATAGCATCCTTTATCTTGCGTAGACAGGTATCAGCAGGTCCTCTTCCGGCCAATGCGGCAGGTAAAAGAGAGACACAGGTTTTCCGCCCACTCCGGACCAGTCTATACGGCGCACACAGTCAAAATCGGGAGACCCGAAATCGAACGAGCGGCCATAGAGCAAAACCGCCCGGCGCCCTTCATCAATCTTCCACAACCCTCCCCCATGGGTACACTCCTCGCCCAAGCCCAGCAAGTCCCTGTGCAGGTAGACGTGACTGAACTTCAGCACGCCGTCACTATTGATAATGAATTTCTGATACATATCTCTTTTAAATTAAATTCAAGAAGCGGTCTGAACACGCATAAGGCAAAATTACGAAATATCTCTGGAATAATCGGGCAAAACCAGCAGAAATAGAGACCCGCAAAGTACTCTAAAATCCACTTCAAAAGCAAATAAAAACATCAGAAGATAGGGATTATCGGAAAATCCCCTACTTTTGTAAACGGATTGAGGAAACTCTCTTCAGGACATACGAGAAAAAGAAGATTTTATAACCGCCTATAAAGGGACTGATAGGCATTGAGAATAGGACTACATATATGGAACAACAATTTTGTCAAAGTTGCGGTATGCCCCTGACTGATGAGAACAGAGGGACAAATGCCAATGGAAGCCGCAGTGAGGATTATTGCGCTTATTGCTACAAAAACGGTAAATTCACCCAAGAGTTCACAATGAACCAGATGATAGAGTTCTGCCTGCAATTCTTAGACCAATGGAATGTGCAGACAGGGTGTAAGTTGACTCCCATACAAGCGAAAGAACAGATGCTCCAGCACTTTCCGAACCTGAAGCGGTGGAAAGTGAAAGATGAACACACCTTGGTGGAAAAGGCAACGCACTTGCTTTCCCGATGCGAGAACGTTACCGTAGTTTCCATTGACGCCAACGGTTATCCTCGTCCTGTGCAGATGTCCAAGATTAGTGCAAAGGGGTTCCATGAGGTTTGGATGGCGACAAATGTGGATTCCGTGAAGGTGAATGATTTTAAGGCGAACAACAAGGCAGGGCTTTGCTACGACCATTACGGGGATGGCGTTGCCCTGCGTGGCACGGTAGAGATTGTCACGGACAATACCACTCGCAAGGATATGTGGCAGGACTGGTTCATTCATCATTTCCCCGGCGGACCGAATGACCCCAATTACGTGCTTCTGCATTTCATTGGCACGGAAGCCACCTTTTGGATAAATGGCGAATTTTCCCACTCCGACATCTGACATTTATAGATAATGGTTAAAGAAATAGTCACAGACCGGCTTATATTGCGTCCCTGGCAAGAATCCGATGCCGAGTCCCTGTATAAATACGCCCAAGACCCGGCAATCGGACCTATCGCCGGCTGGCCGCCTCATACTTCTGTGGAGGATAGTCTGAATGTGATCCGCACAGTCTTTGCCGCTCCTGAAACCTACGCGGTAGTTTTAAAAGAGACCAATGAAGCGGTCGGAAGCATAGGCATCATGTTTGGGGATGGTCTGCATAGCGCTGAAATGCAGGCGAACGAGGCTGAAATAGGCTACTGGATAGGCCAGCCATATTGGGGACAAGGTTTGATACCGGAAGCCGTGCGCCGTCTGGTGCGACGATGCTTCGAGGATTTGGGAATGACAGCCGTCTGGTGTGGGTACTATGACGGCAATACGAAGTCTCGCCGGGTAATGGACAAATGCGGTTTCCGTTTTCATCATACAGAAGAAGGCAAGACATCTCCGCTTGGAGATGTCCGTACGGAACATTTCATGAAACAGACGAAAGAGGAATGGGAGGCAAATCAGATGCGGATCCTGCCTGTTATAAACGATAAGAAACTTTATCTGCCTCTTTTGCTTCTCGGGGATGAACAGGAATCCATGATTGACAGATACCTGGAGCGGGGAGAAATGCTCGTAATGCAGAATCGGACAGCGACATCCGTTGCCGTAGCTGTAGTTACTGATGAGGGAAACGGCGTATTGGAACTGAAAAACTTGGCGGTTCATCCCCTTTTTCAACGGAAAGGATATGGCCGGAAAATGATAGCGTATGTATGCGGACATTACAAGGACTGTTTTCACACATTGCTTGCCGGTACAGGCGACAGCAGACAAACCATATCTTTTTACAAGAATTGCGGTTTTACGTATTCGCATACCGTAGCCGACTTTTTCTTAAACAACTATGACCACCCGATTGTGGAAGATGGCAAGGTATTGAAGGATATGATTTATTTTAAACGTAAAATATAAATGAATATATTGAAATCTCTCATAATATGGCTCTGTTTTATTCCCGTAGCCATTCTCAATGGAGGGCTGCGGGAATATGTATTGGCGAAAGCTATCGGAAAAGAATGGGCGTTACCTGTCAGCGGAATTACATTAAGCGTGTGTATTTTCCTGACAACCTGGTTGCTATTGCCTCGGATAGCGAAAGCCGTCACCTTCAAGGATTGCTGGCTGACAGGAATATGCTGGAGCGTTCTAACCATAGCTTTTGAGTTTACGGCAGGACTTACAGAAGGCTATGCGGTGACGGAGCTTCTCAACGCTTATAACCCATTAACAGGTAATCTGTGGCTACTGGTTTTGGTGACTACTTTATTATCGCCTGTCATAACAAAGAATTACCGGACAGCTTAAAAGAAAGTGATATAGATTTGCATCCGTAAGGGTTACCCGAACAAGCAAAGCGATGCGGACCACGGCAATTGGACGATTGCCATCCTTATCAGTCGGCCACTGTGATACCCATTTTCCTCATCAAGAAGCAGGCATTCATGTTTTGGGCCACACCCTCACGCAAGCGATACGAGAAAACCAGTTCGTTATCACGAATATCAGCCTCGAAGCAATAATTGCGGATGTTTTCAGGGAATTGTCCTGCCAATGTCGCCAACAGCAGATCGTGTGTGGCGATAACTCCATCTGTATTAAGCCGCATAAACTGGCGTATGAGGTCGAGCGATCCTTTTTGTTTGTCGACCGAATTCGTGCCTCTCAATATCTCGTCAAGAATAATAAACAATTCTTTTCCTTCATTCAGCTGGCCGATGATCCGTTTCAAGCGTTTCAGCTCGGCAAAGAAATAGGACTCGTTGTCGGATAATGAATCGGTCGTGCGCAGGCTGGTAAATAATCGTGCCGGATAAAGAGTCAAAGCGTCACAGCATACAGGGCATCCCATACATGCCAATAAATAGTTGACGCCAATGGTGCGGAGGTATGTGCTCTTTCCTGCCATATTCGCACCGGTAATGACCAGGAAGAACGGACGTGAAGGGATGGACACGTCATTTCTCACACATTTATTTTCCGGCATCAGCGGATGGCCCATATTTCTTGCCATAAAAGAAAACGGCTTGTCGGAAATGGCCGGACAGGCATATGCCGGATGATTATAGGCGAATGTGGAAAGGGAGCAGAGTGCATCCATTTCACCTACGGTTTCCAGCCAATGCATCAGGTGGTTCCCATAGCGTTCTTTCCACCGCTCGATGCGGACAGCCTGACGGAGCTGGAAGAAAAGGCTCCCCTCCAGGATGATGTATAACAGCTGGTTATTGCGCAAATCAAGCCGGTCGAGCTCTCTGGACAGTTGCGCCAATGCATCGGCCGGCGAATGTCCGTCAATGTCGAGCGAATCCGCCAGTTGCTGTAAGGCAGAAGCTTTCCATGTCTGTCTTTTTACAAGTGTGATCAGTCGGGCATATTTGTCCAATGTCTTTAACCGTTTCCCGTATACGTCTTGCATAACGGTTATCCGGTGGACCAGACCGAAACTAAGGATTACAAAAGACATAAAGCAAAGTCCGAACCAACTCAATGATATGATGCGGGCCAATCCGAGAAGCAGCAATGTCGCATTGACAACGGGAACTCCCCACAAGCATAACCTTACCCACCACAAGTGTTGCAGGACAGACGGAGCGTTGCTCCAGCGGCGTATTTCCGCTTCATCGGACCTTTCCCCCTTATTGATTGATCCTGTTACCTGGAAATCCTCACGGAAGGCAGTCCGTCCGCTTAAATCGGAAACGCACTCTTGTCTTGTCTCAATCTCTTTTTTGCCTGTCAGATGTTTTTGCATCCATCCGGCAAGAATCTGTCTTCCGATGTGTGTGCAGGTACGGTTGATTGCCTGGAATAATGATTTGCGTCCGAAAATGTCGAGATCGTATGAATAGGGATGTTCAGGATCTATAAATTCCGTTCCTTCATCAAAGGCTGAATAGTCTCCCTGCAGTCCTCCCAGTTCAAGCTGATTCAGCCGAAACTGGGCCTCAAGCCGGTCCCTGCGGCAATAAAGCCGGTTATGGTATTTGACCAATACAAGAAAAGGCAGGAATGTGCAGCAGACAGTCAGCAAGACAGCCCACATGCCGGCATGAAAGAAACAGACAACGCCAATTACTCCCGCAAGGAACAAGACCACACGGAATATACTGACACGATTGATTTTAACTTTTATATCAGACAACTGCCGGCCGGTCTCATCAATGCGCTTTGAATACCATGCGGAAGGATTATTCATTTCTGTCATTTCTGTATAAAATTCTTTTAAGCATTCCATTGAACGGGGTGCAATATTACGGAATAACGCGGAATTATCCGCGTAACAGGGCCCGTCTGTTGACAGATTTAATTTTTCTTTATACTTTTGCATGATTCCAGAAGCTGAGAACTTCAAAACTCAAACAAAAACATACATTACATGAAAAAAACAGATCTTATGACAATGACGGCAGCCATCGCCCTGGCGGCCTCCTCATGTGCCGCACCTGACAAGACAGCGGATGAGGGACCGGTTATCGGACGCCAGGAAGTGACTGTCGAGAACGGACGGATGACTCCGGAAGCCCTCTGGGCCATGGGACGCATCGGCTCATCGAGCGTCTCACCCGACGGGAAAAGAATCGCCTATACGGTATCTTACTACAGTGTGAAGGAAAACAAAGGACATACGGTCATCTACGTGATGAACGCGGACGGATCGGACAACAGGCTGCTTACCACCACCGCGGCAAGCGAAAGCGACCCGACGTGGATCGGGAAAGGAAGCAAGCTGGCTTTCCTGACCGGCGGACAGATCTGGGAAATGAACCCCGACGGCTCGGAACGCAGACAACTTTCGGACGTGGACGGCGGAGTGGACGGATTCAAGTTCTCGCCCGACGAGTCGAAAGTGCTTTTCGTATCACAGGTGAAATACGGCAAACGCACGACGGACATCTACCCTGACCTCGACAAGGCAAGCGGCAAGATCATCGACGACCTGATGTACAAGCACTGGGACGAATGGGTGGAGACCGTCCCGCATCCTTTCGTGGCCTCTTTCGACGGGGACAAAGTGGGCGAGGCAACGGACATCCTGAAAGACGAGCCGTACGAATCGCCGATGAAACCTTTCGGAGGCATGGAACAGCTGGCATGGAGTCCGGCCTCGGACAAAATCGCCTATACCTGCCGCAAGAAGACGGGACTGGCCTACGCCGTTTCCACCGACAGCGACATCTATCTGTATGACCTCGCTACCGGAAAGACCGAGAACCTGTGCAAGCAGGACGGGAAAGACAAGAACATGGGCTACGACATCAATCCGCAGTTCTCGCCCGACGGCCGATTCATCGCATGGCAAAGCATGGAACACGACGGATATGAAAGCGACCTGAACCGCCTGTACGTGCTGGATCTGCAGAACAAGGAAAAGTTCAACGCGGCTTCCGCCTTCAAGACCAATGTGGACACCTATGTATGGAACCCCACATCCGACGGCTTCTATCTGACAGGCACCTGGCACGGCACCACACAAATCTACCGTCTCGGACTGGACGACTGGAAAGAAGCCAAGGCTCCGGTAAAGATGACCGAAGGACTGCACGATTACGGCAGCGTCGCGCTCAACGGCGACAGACTGGTCGCCACACGCCACAGCATGAGCCAGGCGGACGAGCTTTATTCCGTACCTACAGACTTTGAGGGGCAGTTTGCCGAAGCCTCCCAGCTCACCACCGAAAACAAGCACATCTTTGACAAGCTGGAGATGGGCCGTGTGGAAGAACGCTGGGTAAAGACCACCGACGGTAAGGAGATGCTCGTATGGGTGGTCTATCCGCCCCAGTTCGACCCGAAAAAGAAATACCCTGCCCTGCTCTTCTGTGAGGGCGGACCACAAAGTCCGCTGAGCCAGTTCTGGAGCTTCCGCTGGAACTTCCAGATCATGGCGGCCAACGACTATATCGTGGTGGCTCCATGCCGCCGGGGAATGCCGGGATTCGGTCCCGAGTGGAACGAGGCCATCAGCGGCGACTATGGAGGCCAGTGCATGAAGGACTATCTGACGGCCATCGATGAAGTGGCGAAAGAACCGTTTGTCGACAAGGAGCATCTGGGCTGTGTGGGCGCCAGCTTCGGAGGCTTCTCCGTATATTGGCTGGCCGGCCACCACGACAAGCGTTTCAAGGCGTTCATCGCCCACGACGGAATCTTCAACATGGAGATGCAGTATCTGGAGACAGAAGAGAAATGGTTCGCCAACTGGGACATGGGCGGCGCCTACTGGGACAAGAGCAACGCCACGGCACAGCGCACTTTCGCCAACTCCCCCCACCGCTTTGTGGACAAGTGGGACACTCCCATCCTCTGCATCCACGGTGAGAAGGACTACCGTATCCTGGCCAACCAGGCCATGGCGGCGTTCGACGCGGCCAAGATGCGCGGCATTCCTGCCGAACTGCTCATCTTCCCCGACGAGAACCACTGGGTGCTGAAACCGCAGAACGGTGTGCTCTGGCAACGTACCTTCTTCCACTGGCTCGACCGCTGGCTGAAGCCGGAAAAATAATGTTATTTCGAGGCGTGGACCAACGCCTCGAAAACGCCTTGACGTTTCATCCAAAACGTCCTGATGTTTTGACCAAAACGCCTTGACGTTTTAAATGAAACGTCAAGGCGTTTTTGGTTTGTAAAAAAGGCGCCAAGACAAAATGTTGGTCTGTCTTGACACCCTCCTCTTAAAAACCAATTATCTTACAAAAACTTGGAAATATAAAGAACCTATTGGAAACTTCCGACCCTATAATATATCCTGCATTCTATATCTAGAACAAATCTGCCTGGCACTTTGTTTTACCAATAACCGTTAAAATATGCCGGATACCCGTCCAACATGCAGTCCAACCGTCTGTCATACATTTGGATATGGTCCATGTACGAATAGTCCCCTCCCCCGTAGTCCAGACGGATGCTCTCATAAAAGGCATCATACCAGTCCCACACAAACCTGTAATGATATTCCTGTACAAACCCGTAACGGTCCCGCACACGGATATAGTCCTCGCCCGTATTGTCGGGATAGAAACGAAGCTCCTGATAATGACTGTCCCCATAGTCGTCAATCCATTCGTCCACCCAGACATACCTGCACAGATATTCCGTATTTTCCCGGTAGCCCAAGGAATGTCTGCCGAACTCCACATCCACATCGCAGGACGGCAAAGAAAGGATGAGGACCGCCAGCAAGGCCATATAATGGATTTTTCCTGATAATGTTTTCATGATAAACCTCCTTCATCTTGTTTTGTTCACCACAAAGATAAGGAGGCCTTTCCAGACAAAAAAAAGATTCTTCCTATGATTTGAAAGGAAAATCCCTACTTCCGGTAGGGCTTTTCCGCCAGAATGGTCTGGAGCGCGTCACGCCAGTCCTCCCCGTTAGCCGGCTGGTAGGTGACAAATCCCATTTTCTTTCCTGCCGCCACATTCGAAGCGCCGTCGTCCACAAAAAGCGTCTCGCACGGCTCCATGCCACTGTCATCAATCATATAGCGGAAAATCCGCTCGTCGGGCTTGGTCACACCGATCTGATACGAGAGATAAAGCTTGTCGAAATAGGCGGCCAACGGTTTACGCCGCGAAGAGAAGCCTTCGCCGCACGCCCAATCCATCACATACGGATTGGTATTGCTCAACACATACAGACGGTAGCGTCGGTGAAGCTCTTCCAGACATTCGAGCAATACATCGTCCACTCCTGAAAAGAATCCCATCCACGCCTGCCGGGTCTCGTCCCATCCCAGCTCACGGCCGCAAAGCTCTCCCAGTTTCCGCTGGAAGCAGGCGGCGTCTATCTTCCCTTCTTCCAGTTCCTGGAATATGCCCGTCTGATGATACTTGTCCAGACGCTGGTCGGCATCGGCCAGTCCAAGCCGCTCAAAAGCTTTCACCGCATTGTCACGGCTGATCGGAGCGATCACTCCACCGAAATCGAACACGATATTCCTTATCATAATTCACCTCCTTGACATCAGATTCTTGAACGCCGACGGATAGGGAGTCTCGAACTCCATCAGCTCTCCCGTCACCGGATGATGGAAACACAGCTTGAAGGCATGGAGCGCCATCCGGCCCAGCGGATCCGCCTCGCATCCGTAACGGAGATCACCAGCCACGGGATGCCCCAACTGCTGCATGTGGACACGGATCTGGTTCTTGCGCCCCGTCTCCAGTCTCAGTTCCACCAGCGAGAACCCGTTGGCACGCTTGATGGTACGGTAGTGTGTCACGGAATATTTTCCTCCATCGTCATAATCCGAAGAGCTCACATAGAGCTTCCTGTCGGTAAGCCATGACTCCACTGTCCCGCTGTCTTTTTCCATATCGCCCATGACCACGGCCACGTAGCGGCGGTCGGTCACAATATCATGCCAGCAATCACGCAGATTGTACTGTGTCTTCTCATCCTTGGCATACATCATGATACCCGAAGTCTCCCGGTCAAGACGGTGCACCACGTAAACACGGTTGTTGCGGTGCCCGCGCTTCACATACTCGTTGAGGATATGCTGTGCCGTACGTTCCTTCTGATGGTCGGTTGCCACAGAGAGCAGTCCTTCCTTCTTTTCCACGACAATCAGATAGGCATCCTCATACAGGATTTTCAACATGGGGTTACGGAACTCCCGGGTATGCTTCTCACGGCTCACCTGCACCTTCATTCCCGGCCGCAACGGATAGTTATACTGGGTCTGTATATTGCTGTCCACCAGCACAACCCGGTTGGCCAGCAAGGTCTTGACTCTTGTACGGCTGATTCCCGCCATTTTTTTCATGAGGAAAGCCATCAGCTCATCCGGTTCCGTCACATTGAATACCGTATATTTTGAAGCGGCACGTGCTCTGAGGCGACCGCCTTTCTCGTTCATTCCCATAGTCTCTCGTCAATTGGTTTAAGTAATCATCTTTTCTGCAACAGCACGACATTCTCCACATGGTGCGTATGGGGGAACATGTCGACCGGCTGTACCGCCGCCACACGGTATTTGCTGTCGAGCAGCTGTAAGTCCCGCGCCTGAGTGGCCGGATTGCAGCTCACGTAGACAATCCGTTCAGGTTCCGCGGACAGCAGCACATCAATCACATCGCCGTGCATGCCGGCACGGGGCGGGTCGGTGATGATCACGTCAGGACGGCCGTGCTCATTGATAAAGTCCCGCGTCAGGATATCTTTCATATCCCCCGCAAAGAAAAGCGTGTTGTCTATTCCGTTGATGGCTGAGTTGACCTTGGCGTCCTCGATGGCTTCCGGCACATATTCAATGCCAATCACCTTTCTGGCCCGGCGTGACACGAAATTGGCGATGGTCCCCGTTCCGGTATAGAGGTCGTACACCAGCTCATTGCCCGTAAGTCCGGCAAACTCACGCGCCACCTTATATAAATTATAGGCCTGTTCCGAATTTGTCTGATAGAACGACTTAGGACCGATCTTGAAACGAAGTCCCTCCATCTCCTCAAAGATATGGTCGTTGCCTTTGAACACTTCCACGTCGAGGTCGCCGATCGTATCGTTGCATTTGCCGTTGATGACATAGAGAAGCGATGTGATCTGCGGAAACTCGTCGGCCACGAACTGCAGAAGGGTCTTCATCTGCTCCATCTCACCGTCCGAAGTCACCTTACACTGAAGAAGCACCATCAGCTCGCCTGTCGTCGAGGTGCGGATCATCATGTTGCGGAGCAACCCCTCCTGCGTGCGGAGGTTGAAGAAAGAATAACCGTGCGCGTACGCGTAGTCGCGGATGGCATTGCGTATCTTATTGGAAATATCGTCCTGCAGCCAACATTCCTCGATGGCCAGCACCTTGTCGAACGCTCCGGGAATATGGAAACCCACCGCATTCATCTGGTCGTATCTCACATCCCGCCTTACCTCCTCTTCGGTCAGCCACCGCTTGTTGGAAAAAGTGAACTCCAGCTTGTTGCGGTAGAAACGGGTCTTTTCCGACCCCAGAATCGGACGGAACTCCGGAAGCTCCACCTTTCCGATACGGGAAAGATTGTCATACACCTGCTTCTGTTTGTACCTCAACTGCTCCTCATAGGCCAGACATTGCCACTTGCATCCGCCACATACACCGAAATGCCGGCAGAAAGGCTCCACCCGTAAGGGAGAGCGCTCATGAAAGTTCACGGCCACCGCCTCGGCATAATGGTTCTTCTTGCGTTTCACCTGCAAGTCCACCACATCGCCCGGCACCACATAGGGCACAAACACCACCAGATCGTCCACTCTCGCCACCGCTTTCCCTTCAGCGGCCACATCCGTTATCGTCACCTTCTCCAGTAAAGGAAGTTCTTTTTTCTTTCTTGCCACGTTCGTTTTCTCTAAGTCAAAATTCCGGCTGCAAAGGTAACCATTTTTTCGTTACATATTATAATAAATGAAAAGAAGTTAATTTTGACAAGTCTGTATAGCAAAACATGTCTAAAAACACTTGTCTGGTATTTGAAATGTAACAAATATTCTATAGATTTGCATTCGTCTAATAAAGATATGGGAAACATTAAATAACCTAATAAATCTTACACGAAGAAATGGAAACAAAAAGAGTGTACACCTTCGGTAACGGACAGGCCGAAGGAAAAGCAGACATGAGAAACCTTCTGGGTGGAAAAGGAGCTAACCTTGCTGAGATGAACCTGATTGGTGTCCCTGTCCCTCCCGGATTCACCATCACTACAGAAGTCTGCAACGAATACTTCGAAAAAGGTAAAGACAATGTTGTCAGTCTGTTGAAAGACGATGTAGAAAAATCCATTGCGGGCATCGAGACCTTGATGAAATCCAAATTCGGCGATGTGGAGAATCCGTTGCTGGTTTCAGTACGCTCCGGCGCACGCGCGTCCATGCCGGGTATGATGGACACAATCCTGAACCTGGGTCTGAATGATGACGTAGTGGCCGGTCTGGCACGCAAGACGGGCAACGAACGTTTCGCATGGGATTCTTACCGCCGTTTCGTACAGATGTACGGCGATGTGGTTTTGGGTATGAAACCCGCAAACAAGGACGACATTGATCCGTTTGAGGCCATTATCGAAGACGTGAAGAAGAAAAAAGGCGTACGTCTGGACAACGAACTGGAAGTCGCTGACCTGAAGGAACTGGTAAAACGCTTCAAGGAGGCTGTAAAGACCCAGACAGGGAAAGAATTCCCGGACAGCGCCTACGAACAGCTTTGGGGTGCCATCTGCGCTGTATTCGACTCATGGATGAACGAGCGCGCCATCCTTTACCGTAAAATGGAAGGAATACCTGCAGAATGGGGAACTGCCGTGAACGTACAGGCCATGGTATTCGGTAACATGGGAGACACTTCCGCTACCGGTGTATGCTTCTCACGCGACGCAGCTACAGGCGAGGACCTTTTCAACGGTGAATACCTGATCAACGCACAAGGCGAAGATGTGGTGGCCGGTATCCGTACTCCGCAACAGATCACCAAGATCGGCTCCCAGCGCTGGGCCAAGCTGCAGGGGATTTCAGAAGAGGAACGTGCAAGCAAATATCCTTCCATGGAAGAGGCTATGCCGGAAATCTACAAGGAACTTGACGCACTGCAGACCAAGCTTGAGAACCACTACCATGACATGCAGGATATGGAATTCACCGTACAGGAAGGAAAACTGTGGTTCCTGCAGACCCGTAACGGAAAGCGTACCGGCGCGGCAATGGTACGTATCGCCATGGAAATGCTCGAACAGGGCCTGATTGATGAAAAGACAGCTGTGTTGCGCTGCGAGCCGAACAAGCTTGATGAGCTGCTTCACCCTGTATTCGACAAGGAGGAACTCCGCAACGCGAAAGTCCTGACACGCGGCCTTCCCGCTTCTCCGGGTGCTGCCTGCGGACAGATCGTATTCTTTGCTGAGGATGCGGCCAAATGGCGTGCCGACGGACACCGCGTAGTCATGGTACGTATCGAGACTTCTCCTGAAGACCTGGCGGGTATGACAGTAGCGGAAGGTATCCTGACAGCCCGTGGCGGTATGACTTCACACGCAGCCGTAGTTGCCCGAGGTATGGGTAAATGCTGTGTGTCGGGTGCAGGTGCCATCAACGTAGACTACAAGGCACGTACTGTGGAAATTGACGGCGTAGTGCTGAAGGAAGGTGACTATATCTCATTGAACGGTAGCACAGGTGAGGTTTACCAGGGAGAGGTTCCGACAAAGGCGGCTGAGGTTTCTGGAAACTTCGCGAAACTGATGGATCTGTGCAACAAATATACCCGTCTGCAGGTCCGCACCAATGCCGACACTCCGCACGATGCTGAAGTGGCGCGTAAGTTCGGTGCTGTAGGTATCGGTCTTTGCCGTACGGAACACATGTTCTTCGAAAACCAGAAGATCGTTGCAATGCGTGAAATGATTCTGGCCCCGGACGAAGCAGGACGTAAGAATGCCTTGCGCAAACTGTTGCCATACCAGAAGAATGACTTCAAGGGTATCTTCAAGGCAATGGACGGTTATCCAGTGAATGTGCGTCTGCTCGATCCTCCCTTGCATGAGTTCGTTCCCCACGATCAGAAAGGTCAGGAGGAAATGGCGGAAGCTATGGGCGTGACTGTAGAATACATCCGTCAGCGTGTGGACAGCCTCTGCGAACACAACCCGATGCTGGGTCACCGCGGATGCCGTCTGGGAAACACCTATCCGGAAATCACCGAAATGCAGACAGAAGCGATTCTGGGAGCTGCTTGCGAACTGAAGAAAGAAGGTTACGACCCGCATCCTGAAATCATGGTTCCGCTCATCGGTATCCTCTACGAATTTGAGGCTCAGGAAAAGATTATCCGCGCTACCGCCAAGAGAGTATTCGAACAGGAAGGCATTGAGATTCCGTTCAAGGTAGGTACAATGATCGAAATTCCGCGTGCCGCCCTGACAGCCAACCGCATCGCTTCCCATGCAGAATACTTCTCATTCGGAACGAATGACTTGACTCAGATGACATTCGGTTACTCACGTGATGACATCGCCACTTTCTTGCCGGTTTATCTGGAAAAGAAGATTCTGAAGGTAGACCCGTTCCAGGTGCTCGACCAGAACGGTGTGGGACAGCTCATCAAGATGGCGGTAGAGAAAGGCCGTTCCGTACGTCCCGAACTGAAATGCGGTATCTGCGGCGAACACGGAGGCGAACCTTCATCCGTGAAGTTCTGTGACAAGGTTGGATTGAATTATGTAAGCTGCTCACCGTTCCGTGTGCCTATCGCACGTCTGGCTGCGGCGCAGGCTGCTATTGAGGAATAATCCCCGAAATAATTGAATCTTAATAACAGGCTGTAACTCACTGCTTTTGCGGTAGTTACAGCCTGTCTTGCGCTTGGGCAGTTCGTACACTTGACCGCAAAAAATGAGCCGAATGCACGTATTTGCTTACTCT
>DWVR01000010.1 GCA_019120125.1 Candidatus Phocaeicola excrementigallinarum
GACCGCGGCCTGATTTATGACATTTATTGCACCGACGAGAAAGGCGGGGAGTTCATCGTGGAGATGCAGAACAAGGAGCATGTCAATTTCCGTGAGCGTACGCTCTATTACCTGTCGCAGGCCATCGCACGTCAGGGAGAGAGGGGAGCGGACTGGAAGTTCGGCCTGAAGGCAGTTTACGGGGTGTTCTTCCTCAACTTCCGCCTTACGGACCTGCCGAGCAAACTCCGCACGGACATCGTGCTGGCGGACAGGGACACCCACGAGCTGTTCACGGACAAGATGCGCTATATCTTTCTGGAACTTCCCTCGTTCGGGAAGGAGGAAAGTGAGTGCGAGACAAATTTTGAACGTTGGATTTATGTGCTGAAAAATATGGAGACATTACAGAGGCTGCCTTTCAAGGCAAGAAATGCCGTATTCAAGAAGCTTGAGGAGATAGTGGACATCGCTTCCATGAGCAAGGAGGAGCGCATGAGGTATGACGAAAGCATAAAGGTATATCGTGATCAGCTTGCCGTTATGGAATTTGAGAGGAACAAAGGCTTGGCTGAAGGAAGGGCTGAAGAAAAAGAAAATGTGGCCCGTAATCTTAAACGGATGGGAATGGATGTAGAGACCATTGCCAAGGCTACAGGGCTTGATCCTGATGTCATTGAAAGTTTATGATTTCTAGGGATATTTTCAGAAGGGACTGATGGATGGGTAGTTCTGGATTTCTTTTATGTTTAAGATAATCATTGTCGCGGTTCTGCTGATAGTCCTTGTTTTCGTCGTTCTTCTTATTTGTCTGGTCAGGCTGGACATGAAGGATAGGGCGGACGACCTCAGACGGATGGACGAGACGGACAAGCGGGCGAAGCGTTAGGTATGTTTGCCCGGAAAGCTGACAACTTCTCTGTGGAAGGTGTCAGTGTGATGTGTCATTCTGTCAGGTTCATGGTTGTGGCACGCTTTTGGCTATGTAGCTTGCGTCCTTCGGGACGGGAAAATAAAAGATACAACAATTTAAAAGATAACAACTATGAATATTAAACCATTAGCAGACAGAGTACTGATTCTTCCGGCACCGGCCGAAGAAAAGACAGTGGGCGGTATCATTATTCCGGATACAGCAAAGGAAAAACCGTTGCAGGGTGAAGTGGTAGCGGTTGGTCACGGCACAAAAGACGAGGAAATGGTCTTGAAGGTAGGTGACACAGTGTTGTACGGCAAATATTCAGGCACGGAGATTGAACACGACGGTGTGAAGTACCTGATGATGCGTCAGAGTGATGTTCTTGCAGTTTTAGGTTAATGATAATTTTAAAGGAAAGGAAACAGAATTATGGCAAAAGAGATACTTTTCAATATTGATGCCCGCGACCAGTTGAAGAAGGGCGTGGACGAGTTGGCCAATGCAGTGAAAGTGACACTGGGCCCGAAAGGACGTAATGTAATCATCGAGAAGAAGTTTGGCGCTCCTCACATCACGAAAGACGGTGTGACGGTGGCTAAGGAGATTGAGCTGGCCGACGCGTTCCAGAACACAGGCGCGCAGCTGGTCAAGTCTGTTGCTTCAAAGACTGGTGATGACGCGGGTGACGGTACTACTACAGCCACAGTGTTGGCCCAGGCTATCGTTGGCGTAGGTCTGAAGAATGTGACTGCCGGCGCAAACCCGATGGATCTGAAACGGGGTATTGACAAGGCTGTAGCCAAGGTGGTTGAATCTATCAAGGATCAGGCTGAGACTGTGGGTGACAACTATGACAAGATTGAACAGGTGGCTACCGTTTCTGCCAACAATGATCCGGTGATCGGTAAGTTGATAGCCGACGCTATGCGTAAGGTTTCTAAAGACGGTGTGATTACGATTGAAGAGGCTAAAGGTACTGACACTACTATCGGCGTAGTGGAAGGTATGCAGTTCGACCGTGGTTATCTGTCAGCCTATTTTGTTACTGACGCTGAAAAGATGGAATGCGTGATGGAACATCCGTATATCCTGATTTATGACAAGAAGATCAGTAACCTGAAAGATTTCCTGCCTATTTTGGAACCGGCTGTACAGAGCGGACGTCCGTTGCTGGTAATCGCTGAGGATGTGGACAGTGAGGCTTTGACTACTTTGGTTGTCAACCGTCTGCGTAGCCAGTTGAAGATCTGTGCCGTGAAGGCTCCGGGCTTCGGCGACCGCCGCAAGGCCATGTTGGAGGATATCGCAGTGCTGACGGGTGGTGTAGTCATCAGTGAGGAAAAAGGTCTGAAACTGGAGCAGGCTACTCTTGAGATGCTGGGCTCTTGCGACAAGGTGACGATTACGAAGGAAAATACGACTATCGTGAACGGTGCCGGAAGCAAGGAGAACATTCAGGAGCGTATCAACCAGATCAAGGCTGAGATCAAGAATACTACCTCAAGCTATGACAAGGAGAAACTGCAGGAGCGTCTGGCCAAGTTGTCAGGTGGTGTGGCAGTGTTGTATGTCGGTGCGGCTTCTGAAGTGGAAATGAAGGAAAAGAAAGACCGTGTGGACGATGCGTTGTGCGCAACCCGTGCCGCTATTGAGGAGGGTATCGTTCCGGGCGGTGGTGTCGCTTATATCCGTGCTATCAATGCATTGGAAGGCATGAAAGGTGACAACGCGGACGAGACGACAGGTATTGAGATTATCAAGCGTGCCATCGAGGAGCCGTTGCGTCAGATTGTAGCCAATGCGGGTAAGGAAGGCGCTGTGGTCGTTCAGAAAGTACGTGAGGGTGAAGGCGACTTCGGTTACAATGCCCGTACGGATGTATACGAACACCTGCATGCTGCCGGAGTGGTTGATCCTGCTAAGGTTACACGTGTGGCTTTGGAGAATGCCGCTTCTATCGCAGGCATGTTTCTGACTACAGAATGTGTGATCGTTGAGAAGAAGGAGGACAAGCCTGAAATGCCTGCCGCTGGTATGGGCGGTATGGGCGGAATGATGTAATAATCTTCTTTCCCCAATATATGAATGGAAATCCCGACTGGATTTAGGTCCGGCCGGGATTTTTTCTTATCTTAGGGGGGTGAAATCCTTAAATCCTGTAGTTATGACAAAAGAAGAACTGATGCGTAAAGCGATTGAGCTTTCGGTAAGGAATGTGTCCGAAGGAGGTGGTCCTTTCGGGGCGGTGATATCCCGTGATGGTGAGATTGTGGCGACAGGAACCAACCGTGTCACTCCCGACCATGACCCGACCGCACATGCTGAGATCAGTGCGATCCGGGCGGCGGCAAAAAAGCTGGGCACCTTCGATTTGAGCGGGTGTGAGATATATACTTCGTGTGAGCCTTGTCCGATGTGTCTGGGGGCGATTTATTGGGCACACCTTGACCGTATGTATTACGGGAACAACAAGCATGATGCCGCTGCCATAGGTTTTGATGACGCGTTCATTTATGAAGAGCTGGAGCTGAAGCCTGAATATCGTCGGTTGAAGTCGGAGGTCCTTTTGCCTGAGGAAGCGATAAAGGCATTCCGGAAGTGGGCGGACAAGACGGACAAGGTGGAGTATTAGTCTATTGCCGTGTGCGTTGCCGCGGTTTCTCTGAATCCAACACCTGTCGGAACTCGCGCTCGAAGTTGGGTGTGAACACACCTTTTCCTATGGATTCTCTTATTTCGTCCATTCTCCAGAATCGGCCTCCGTCCAATTCCTTACTGGGAACAAGGAGGCCGTCGTAAACGGTTTTGTGTGAGAACACAAGTTCTTTCTCCCTGTCCGATTCAAACACATACTGTCCCAGTAATTGTGGAGTGAAGTCCTCAATGCCTAGTTCCTCACGCGCCTCACGCCTCAAAGCCGTCTCTACATTTTCTCCCAGGTCAATGTGTCCGCCCACCGATGTGTCCCATTTTCCGGGCTGGATATCTTTCCATTCCGGGCGTTTCTGCAGATACAGTTCGCCTTTGCTGTTGAATACATGCAGATGGACCACCGGATGCAGCAGTTTGCTTCCGTTGTGGCATTCGCCGCGTGTGGCGGCCCCTGTGATGTTTCCGTCCTCATCAACTATAGGAAACATTTCTTTATTATTGTCTTTCATACGATTGTGTTTTTTGGGTTTTTGTTCTTTTTACCATTTCAGTTTTCCGTATTTTTCTTTGCACCATAATTGCCAGGAATTTACGCTGTTCTGCCAGATTACGTATGCGCAAGGGGCGATGGCGGCTGTCGGGTTGAGGTAGGTGATGGTGAGCCATATCCCGACGATGGTATTTTTCTGTCCCAATGCCTGGCCGCCGCTGACGCTGTCGTCGTAACGTTTTCCTACGGCTTTGCCTATGCCGAACAGGATAAAGGTGACGGCAAGCGGGAGCAGAAGAAGCAGGGCCATCGTCATGCCATCCAATCTGGCGGTAAGTATGTTGTGCATGGTCAGTCCCATGACGATGGACAGATTGAATCCCCACATGTAGAATGCGAGGTTCTTTACCGATTTGATTTTTTCTGCTACCTTAGGCAACCATTTCCGTGTGGCCATGGCGCAGCAGAAAGGCAAGATCAGCACGGTGGCCACTTTCTCCAGAATGATCAGGAACGATGTGGCAAAAGTGATGTCCGCTTCTTTTTCCACCAGAGGGAAGAACAAGGGGATCAGTATGGCTGTCAGGCCGTTGTCTATCAATGTATAGACTGTCATGGACGCGATGCTTCCGCCCAATTTGTCCGTGATGACCGCTGCTGCGGCGGCAGTCGGGCACATGACGCATACGAACATTCCTTCCAGAATGAGCTTGGTGGCGCCACCGGTGTGTGTCATGGCCAGGATGAGCAGTCCTGCCAGCGCGACTCGGATTGCCTGAAGCCATCCGTGCCATGCGCTTAGCCGCAAGTCATGCAGTCTGATCTTGCAGAAAGTCACGTAGAGCATCGCGAAGATAAGGAACGGCATGATTTCAATGAAAAAAGGTCCTGCCGTGTCTCCGATGGGTATAAGAAAGTCCACCTTACTGAAAAGCAGGTATACGCACGCTCCGACAGCCATTGAGCATGGCAGTGTCCATTTCTTGAAGAATCTGATGAGTCCCATGACAAGATTTTTTAATGCCGCAAAAGTAACAATATTATTTGATTGTTGTACGTTTATTTTTCACGACAAACGTGCGTACATAGAGGCGGTCATTCCTTTTGTGCTGTCCTTGTCCTGTCCTTGAGTATTGCTTCCATATTTTCCCGGGCCCATCCGATGAGGCCGTCTATGTGGGGCAGGAGTGACAAGGCTCTTGGAGTGAGGGAATATTCCACCTTTGGAGGAATTTCCGCATATACTTTCCGGATGATCAGGCCGTCCGTCTCCAGTGTGCGGAGCGTGTGGGTGAGCATTTTCTGGGAAACGTCGGGGATGGCCTGCCGCAGATTGCTGAACCGCAACGTGTTGTCCTTTAGGGTATAAAGCACCAGCAACGACCATTTGTCGCTGATTCGTGCCAATACGTTCCGTATCGGACAGTCAGGGAACAGGTGTCCGTATGGATGAGGGTCAGTCTCTTTCATCTTCATTCTTTTGCCGTCATGCAAAAATAACAAAGATTCTCCAGATTTCCAATGTATTGGCCGACGGATGTTAAAATGAATTAAAGTTGTGTGTGGTAAGTGGTTTGTACTCAATGATGGTATCATTCAGGTAACTTTGTATGGTCTGTGTCCCTATATTGCGGATGAGGGAGGCATACCTTAATTTTGCATTGTCAGAACTTTAAAGACAAACAGTATGAAACAGATTGAGAAAGTGGCTGAGGCCAAAAATTTTGCGGTTGTGAATTTTGGTGAATTGAGTGGATTGGGGGAATACGAGCTTCGGCTCGGTCCGGAAGTGAAGATTCCCGGAAAAGTGTTCGGAGGTGCCGCCTTGCGGACTACAGGCGGTGATTTTTCTTTCCAGTTGTTCCAGCCTGGCACGGAGACCGGTTTCCTGCACACTCACAAGAATCATGAGGAGCTGTATTTCTTCCTGAGTGGAAAAGGTGAGTTTCAGGTGGACGGACAGGTTTTTCCGGTAGGGGAGGGCAGTGTGGTGAGAGTGTCTCCCGAAGGCAAACGTTCTGTCCGTAATAATGGGACCGGACCTTTGGTGATGCTTTGTGTACAATATAAGGCCGGCACATTTACTCCGGAGGATGCGTCCGACGGGAATATCCTGAGCGGGCCCGTGGAATGGTGATTCATATGCCTCCGGTCAGGGGTCTTTAAGGATAGGAAAAGACGGTATACAAGTGGGTACCTCGCTTGTGCACCGTCTTTCCTGTTTTCATGTCCTGTAATTTTCATCGTGTGTAAATCAAAGGACTTATGCTTGTGTTTGGATAAAATCCATTATCTTTGTCCGCTTGAAACCGATTTTCAGAACAATTAATCTTAAGACCGAACATGTCTACAATCTATGCTCCTTTCGCCCGTCCGCTTTATGTGATGCTGAAACCGGCCGGCGCGCTCTGCAATCTGGCTTGCGACTATTGCTATTATCTGGAAAAAAGCAAGCTCTATCAGGATAATCCCAAACATGTGATGAGTGACGAGTTGCTCGAAAAATTCATACAGGAATATATCGGCGCGCAGACAATGCCGCAGGTGCTTTTCACCTGGCATGGGGGAGAGACGCTGATGCGTCCGTTGGCTTTCTATAAGAGGGCGATGGAGCTGCAACGGAAATATGCCGGCGGCCGTATCATTGACAACTGCATACAGACCAACGGAACGATGCTGACTGACGAGTGGTGCCGCTTTTTCAAGGAGAACAACTGGCTGGTGGGCGTTTCCATCGACGGGCCGCAGGAGTTTCATGACGAATACCGCAGGAACAGACAGGGACGTCCTTCGTTTGTCAAGGTCATGCACGGCATTGAGTTGCTGAACAAGCATGGTGTGGAGTGGAACGCCATGGCGGTGGTAAACGATTTCAATGCTGACTATCCGCTGGACTTCTATCGTTTTTTCAAGAGCATCGGGTGCCGCTATATTCAGTTCGCTCCTATTGTGGAGCGTATTCTTCCGCATTCGGACGGACGGCATCTGGCCTCGGTGGACGAGGACAATGGCATGAGGCTGGCTGATTTCTCCGTGACTCCGGAGCAGTGGGGGAGCTTCCTGTGCGCATTGTTCGACGAATGGGTCAGACAAGATGTGGGACAGGTGTTCATCCAGTTGTTCGATTCTACCCTGGCCAATTGGGTGGGCGGGCAGCCTGGAGTCTGTATGCTGGCCGAGACTTGTGGACATGCCGGGGTGATGGAGTTCAACGGCGATGTGTATTCGTGCGACCATTTTGTCTTTCCGCAATATAAATTAGGCAACATCTATTCGCAAACATTGGTAGAGATGATGTATGGCGAACGTCAGCGGCAGTTCGGGCAGGCCAAGCAGAGCACCTTGCCCCGTCAATGCCGTGAATGTCCTTATCTCTTTGCCTGCAATGGGGAGTGCCCCAAAAACCGCTTTGTCCGTACGGCGGACGGTGAGTCTGGTCTGAATTATCTGTGTGCCGGGTACCGCCGCTTTTTCTCTCATGTGGCTCCTTATATGGATTACATGAAACGGGAACTGTTGGCCGAACGTGCGCCTGCCAATGTGATGGAGGCCATTCGGCGAGGGGAGATTGTCAGTGAATGACATGGTTTTCAATGAAAGCCGGTATGACAATAAGATAATTCCTAAAGACAATCTGTCATTCTGTCAAAATTAAGGGTGTGAGAATCGGATAATCAGGGAAAAAGGTGGACGGGCCTCGGAAAAACGCAGGGAAAATCATTCTGGGAAATATGGAATGACAGGATAAAGGGTGTTGTGCTTTTTGAAATGTAAGTAAAATCTCCTGATCTGGGTCTTTGTGATGGAAATATGGCGGAAGGCAGTGTGATGTGACAGTGGAAATATTTCCGGAAACGGAAGGGTTCCAGAAGAAAAACGGGGCGTTTTCACCCTGAAAAAAGATGCCCAGGTGTTTCAAGATGAACGCCGAAACGTTTTCAGGCAAATGTCTTGACGTTTTACCTGAAATGTTTCGGCGTTTTTGGGCATAAAGTAAAGTGTTTTCCGGCATGGGTCTTTTCTCCTTACCCCCTCTACAGGGTGTTCTGGACAGGATTTGTTTTTGCATTCATTAACAAACTACTTCCAGATTGGGTGGAAAACGGGATTTGCCTGTCAGCTGTCTGTCCGTATTCCGGACAGGGTGAAAGGGAATCATGCCGTATGCTTGCAATTTGTAAACAAGGGGGTTCCTGGTTTATTCCACTTCCTCCAGATAGAGTACACGGCTGGCATAATCGTTCAGTTTGTGATAGTCCACATTGTGCGTGTAGGGGATTTCCAGTCCGTTGTTCATCAGGAAGCTGCCGCTGAAGGTCTTTCCTTCGAATTCCAGCGGCTTATTGTCGATACGGTTCAGCTCATGGACACGATACATCTTGTCGGCCGACAGACCTGCCATCTTGACACGGGGCAGATGTTGGTTGACAAATGTCTCCGTCTTCCACCAATAGAATACGGCCTTGTCTTTTTCGGGCGAGGTGTACATCAATGAAGCCACGCCCAGGCGGTCATACGGGGAAACCAGACGGTAGATGTCGCCGAACTGCACTACCGGACGGATAGTCTTGTAGTCCGCAATGGCCTTGCGGCAGAGTTCCTTTTCCTCGTCCGTCATGTTTTTCGGCTGGATTTCCATGCCCAGTCGTCCGCTCATGGCCACGTCGATACGGTATTTCAGCGGGATGGTGCGGAAAGTCTGATGGTTGGGAGCCGCACTGATATGCGATGCCATGGCGATGGCCGGAAAGAAATAGGAAGTGCCCCATTGCATGTAGATGCGTTGCAATGCGTCCGTATTGTCGCTTACCCAGAACTCATCGAAGTAGGGCAGATAGCCGTAGTTGGCACGGCCTCCTCCACTGGCGCATGCCTGGATGGTCAGGTCGGGATATTTGGCGCGGATGCGCTGGCATACTTTTTCGAATCCGCGGTGGTATTCTATGTACATGTGGCTTTGCTTTTCCTTGTCCAGATAGTTTGACCCATGATTCATGACAGCCATGTTCGCGTCCCATTTGATGTAGTCGATTTTCGGATGTTTGGTCATCAGGTCGTCTACAACCCCGAACACGAAATCCTGCACTTCCGGATTGCCCAGATCGAGCACCACTTGTGTGCCTCCTCTTCCCAGGACGGGGTCGCGTTGGGGCGCTTTCAGAATCCATTCCGGATGCTTTTCGTACAATTCACTGGTGGTGTTCGCCATTTCCGGCTCAATCCAGATGCCGAACTTCACCCCATGTTTCTCTGCGTCAGCCAGCAGGCCGTCGATGCCTTCAGGCAGTTTGGTCGTGTCCACCACCCAGTCGCCCAACGAAGAATTGTCGGTGTTGCGTTTATATTTGTCACCGAACCATCCGTCGTCCATCACGAACAGCTCTCCGCCCATCGAGGCGATGTCGGCCATCATCTGGTCCATTCCTTCCTGATTGATGTCGAAGTAGACACCTTCCCAGCTGTTCAGCAGGATTCTCCGCGGCTGGTTTCCGTGGGCCAGCTTGTGCTGGCGTGCCCAGCGGTGGAAATTGCGGCTGGCACCGCTCAATCCTTCCCCGCTGTATGTGAGAGCCAGTTCCGGAGTGTGGAACACCTCTTCCTTTTCCAGTGTATAGGAAGAGTTCTCTTCATTGATTCCTGCATAAAACTGGTGATATTCACTGTCGTCTGTGTCAATGCGGAGCTTATAGTTGCCGGTGTAGCAGAGGGCCGCCCCGATTACATCGCCTGTGTTCTCCTGTGGGTGTCCGTCGAGCGAGAACATCACTTCCGCATGGGCGGTATGTGAGTTGCGCACTCCGTCCTTGTTCTTGATGACTTTCATGCCCGGCTTCAAAGGCTCCTGCGCCAGTTGTCCTTCGTTGGCCCATGAGCCGTAGAGCGATGACAGCCATACGTTTCCGCGGCGGATGGGCAGATAAGCCGATGCGAACTGGTTCAGAGTGACGGCCTTCTTTTCCGTATGCCTGATTTCTGTCCAGGTCTCGATGATGTCCGCGTCCTGCCAGGCTTTATAGCATACATCTATATAAAAAGGATAGACCTTGTCTTTCATGCTGACGGTGGTGATGGTTGCATTGCCCTCCGTGCGGGTTTCCGTTTTTTCCACTTCCATCTGGAGCGACATGTTTCCGTCGGAGTGCCTTACCGCCAGTGCCGCCTCGCCGGGGCAGTTCAGGCCGTATACCGGATAGGCGGAAAATTGAGGCAGGCCGGAATGGTCGAGGTTCGACAGATCGCCGGCAGAAAGCTTTTCGCCGTAATAAACGAATTTCAATTCCTGTCCTTGGGTCGCGTTGATGACCATCGAGGTCTTCGGGGTAGAGATGCATACATTCTCGGCCGGGAGAGCCGTTGCTGAGAGCGTCAGTCCGGCCAGCAGATACAGTTCCTTTTTCATGTGCAATATGATATTAGATTAATTAAAACACTGCAAAAATAAGCGATCCGGCGGTAAAGTACTGATATTATTTTATCAAATCCATGTAGAAATGTTTGTGTCTTGCGGTAAACTGTTTATATTTGTCAGGAAAGACACTTTGTTGAAAATGTAATGACTATGGACAGACTGGACGATTCTCATATCATCAGGGAAATTACCCCTTTGTCAGACAAGGACTGTTTTTATATCGCAGACCGCAGGAAGTCGGAATTCACTTATCCGATACATTGCCATAAAGAGTTTGAGCTGAATTTTGTGGAGAATGCCGCCGGGTTGAAAAGGATTGTGGGCGACTCGGTGGAAACCACTTCCGAATATGATCTGGTGCTGATTACCGGTTCCGACCTTGAGCATTGTTGGGAGCAGGGTGACTGCCGTTCGCCGGACATCCGGGAGGTGACCATCCAGTTCTCTTCTCATTTCTTCGACAGCCTGATTAACACCAACCAGTTCGACCGTGTGAAAGAAATGCTGAACAGGGCGAAGAACGGGCTTTGCTTTCCGCTTTCTGCCATCATGAAAGTATATGCGCTGATTGATGCCTTGTCGGAAAAACAGGGCTTTCATGCCGTAATCAGTTTCCTTACCTTATTATATGAGTTGTCGTTCTTTACGGAGAAGGCGCGTACGCTTTCCAGTTCTTCATTCGCCAAGATTGAGGTGCAGGCCAACAGCCGCAGGGTCCAGAAAGTGCAGCATTACATCAATGCGCATTATCAGGAAGAGATCCGCCTGAATGATTTGGCCGAGATGGTAGGGATGACGGATGTGGCTTTCAGCCGCTTTTTCAAGCTCCGGACCGGGAAGAGTCTGTCGGACTATATCATAGATATCCGGTTGGGATATGCGACAAGGCTTCTGGTGGATTCCACGATGACAATCGCTGAGATCTGTTACGAATGTGGCTTCAACAATCTGTCGAATTTCAACCGGATATTCAAGAAAAAGAAGAATTGTTCTCCGAAAGAGTTCCGTGAGAACTATCGGAAAAAACGGGTGCTCATCTGAGCCCCGTTTTTTTGTCCTGTTGTGGCTGGATATTCTGACGGCCATATCGTATTTTTTGTCTTGTATGGCTTTTGGTTAAAATAGTATTACTTTTTCTGTCTGAATGCACCTACTTTTGCGATACACAAAAAATGATTTACAAACCCTATAAGCTAAGCGGTATGAAAAACTTAAAGACAATTACAGGAGTGATGCTGTGGGCGGCATTCTCTTCCTGCTCTTCCGGTCCTGCCGGGACGGACAACAGCAAAACGCCCGAAGCCAGATTCCTTCAGACCAAACTGGAAAAGGTTCCCGGATACGGATTTATGGTAGGCCATCATGACGATCCGGTGTATGGCATCGGATGGGACGGCGATGAGAACCGGAGTGATATCAAGAGTGTGTGCGGTGACTATCCGGCAGTCATGTCGTTCGATCTGGGTCGGATTGAACTGGGCGGCGACCGGAATCTGGACAAGGTGCCCTTTGAGCGCATCCGTAAGGAAACCGTCTCTCAATATGAACGTGGAGGAGTCGTTTCCTTCAGTTGGCATGCGGACAATCCCGTAACGGGGAAAGACACTTGGGATGTGTCTGATTCAACCGTCGTGAAATCGGTCTTGCCCGGTGGAGTGAATCACGAAAAGTTTTTGGGATGGCTGGATAAGGTGGCGGACTTCTTCAATTCAATCCAGACTTCTGAAGGGGTGAAAGTACCGGTGTTGTTCCGTCCCTGGCACGAGCATACAGGCAGTTGGTTCTGGTGGGGGCAAAATCTGTGTACCACGGACGAGTACAAGTCTCTCTGGCGGATGACCTATGACCGGATGCAGGAGAAAGGTGCCACGCAACTGCTGTATGCCTATTCTCCGGGAATAGAGCCTCAGGACTCAACGGCTTATCTGGAACGTTATCCGGGGGATGACATCATCGACCTGATCGGTGTGGACGGTTACCAGTATGAGCATGACAGTTATGTCAAGAGTATGGAAAGCGTATTGTCCGTGATGCAGCAGGTAAGCCAGGCGCATCGTAAGCCGATGGCGGTGACGGAGACCGGATTTGAAACCATTCCCGATTCCGTATGGTGGACAGAGACGTTGCTTCCGGTTGTCGGAAAATATCCGGTCAGCTATGTGCTTTTCTGGCGGAACGCGCGCGAGCGTGAGAACCATTATTATGCACCCTATCCGGGACATGCGTCGGCCGCTGATTTTGTAAGATTCTATGAGAGTCCGAAGACTCTTTTCCTGAACGATTTCAACAAGATTGATTTTAAAGATACGAACGATAAATAAAGAATGACTATGAGCCAGTTTGAAGAGAAAGTAAAAGCATTGTTTGCAGACTATGAAGCGTTGGTAACCCGGAAAAACGAACCAGTGGAAGAGACAAACGGAGTGTACGTGCGCTATAAATATCCGGTTGTGACGGCCGCCCATACACCCGTTTTCTGGCGGTATGACCTGGATGAAAAGACCAATCCTTATCTGATGGAGCGTATCGGGATGAATGCCACCCTGAACTCGGGTGCCATCAAGTTGAACGGGAAGTACCTGCTGGTGGTACGTGTGGAAGGTGCCGACCGGAAATCATTTTTTGCGGTGGCCGAAAGCCCCAACGGAGTGGACAATTTCCGTTTCTGGGATTATCCGGTGACGATGCCCGATGATGTGGTTCCTGCCACCAACATTTATGATATGCGGTTGACGGCCCATGAGGACGGATGGATTTATGGCATCTTCTGTGCGGAACGTCATGATGAGAGTGCTCCGGCGGGTGATCTTTCGTCAGCAACCGCTACGGCGGCCATTGCCCGTACGAAGGACCTGAAGACCTGGGAACGCTTGCCGGACTTGAAGTCAAAGAGCCAGCAGCGCAATGTGGTGCTGCATCCGGAATTCGTGGACGGGAAATACGCGTTCTATACCCGTCCCCAGGACGGATTCATTGATGCCGGAAGCGGCGGAGGTATCGGATGGGCATTGGTGGACGATATTACTCATGCAGAGGTGAAAGAAGAAAAAATCATTGATTTCCGGTATTACCATACCATTAAGGAGGTGAAGAACGGCGAAGGCCCTCATCCCATCAAGACTCCGAAAGGTTGGCTGCATCTGGCTCATGGTGTCCGCGGATGCGCGTCCGGATTGCGTTATGTATTGTATATGTATATGACCTCACTTGAGGATCCGGGCAGGTTGATTGCCTCACCGGGCGGTTATTTCATGGCACCCGAAGGGGAAGAGCGTGTCGGTGATGTTTCGAATGTGTTGTTCACCAACGGGTGGATTGCCGATGAGGACGGTACGGTGTACATTTATTATGCTTCGTCGGACACACGCATGCATGTGGCGGTCTCTACCGTTGACAGACTGGTGGACTATTGTATGAACACTCCTCAGGACGGTCTGACCACTACGGCTTCCGTGGAGACACTGAAAAGACAGATTGACAAGAATCTGGGCTTGGAAATCGGCTGACCGGACGGTAGATGGATGGAGCTTCAAACAGAAAAACTCATTGACTAAAGATAATTGCCATGATAAGACTAAGAGAGAAAATAGGTTACGGATTGGGTGACATGGCTTCTTCCATGTTCTGGAAACTGTTCGGCGCCTATCTGATGATCTTTTATACGGACGTATTCGGACTTCCGGCCGCGATGGTCGGAACCATGTTTCTGGTGACAAGGGTTTGGGATTCTGTCTTCGACCCCGTGATAGGTATTGTTGCGGACAGAACCGACAGCCGTTGGGGAAAATTCCGTCCGTATCTGTTGTTTCTTGCCATACCTTTCGGACTGGTCGGAGTGTTGACCTTCTATACGCCTCCGTTTGGCGAGGCGGGCAAGCTGGTGTACGCGTATATCACTTATTCGTTGATGATGATGGTGTATTCCGGCATCAATGTGCCGTATGCTTCTTTGTTGGGGGTGATGAGTCCTGACCCGAAGGAGCGTGGCACCTTATCCACTTTCCGCATGATGTTCGCCTATCTGGGAAGTTTCGTCGCCTTGTTGCTTTTCATGCCGATGGCAAACGCGTTCAGCGGACACAGCAATGATGTGTCTGCCCAGCAGCACGGGTGGCTGATGGCGGTGATGGTAATCGCGCTGATGTGCGTGCTGCTCTTTTTCGGCTGTTTCTCCTGGACGAAGGAAAGAGTGAGGCCGATTAATGAAAAGAATACTTCTTTGAAGGAGGATGTACGTGATTTGTTTCGTAACCGTCCGTGGTGGGTTCTGTTCGGAGCCGGTATCGCCTCATTGGTGTTCAATTCCATCCGTGACGGTGCGGCGGTATATTATTTCAAGTATTTCATTGTGGAAGAGGATTTTCATGTCATCTCTCTGTTCGGCATGTCGTTTGTACTGAGCGGCCTGTTTCTTTCGGTGGGGCAGATGGCCAACATTATCGGTGTTGTGCTGGCCGCTCCTGTAAGCAATAAGATCGGCAAGAAGAATACCTTTGCGGCGGCCATGTTGCTGGCTACGGCATTGAGTATCGTTTTTTTCTGGTTTGACAAGAACGACCTGGTCTTGATTTTCGTATTCCAATGCCTGATCAGCATTTGTGCCGGAAGCATCTTTCCGTTGCTATGGTCCATGTATGCGGATTGTGCCGACTATTCTGAGCTGAGCACAGGAAATCGGGCGACAGGATTGATTTTCAGTGCCTCATCCATGAGTCAGAAGTTTGGATGGGCTATCGGAACAGCTGTGACGGGTTGGCTGCTGTCTTATTTCGGCTTTCAGGCGAATGCGGTGCAGAGTGAGGAGACCATTCAAGGAATCAAGATGTTCTTGAGTTGGCTGCCGGCTGCGGCTGCATTCATCTCGATGCTGTTTGTGCTGTGCTATCCGTTGGGAGAACAGAAGATGAAAGAGATAATCAACAAGTTGAACTTAAAACGTACGATGAAAAATGAATGAGATATTGAATACGCTTCGTCAGGAAGTGCGGAACGAATTGGAGGGCAATATCCTGCCGTTCTGGATGAACAGGATGACCGACCATGAGAGAGGCGGCTTTTACGGGCGCATGTCCGGAGAGAACGAGCTGTTTCCTGAAGCTTCGAAAGGTGCTGTCTTGAATGCAAGGATATTGTGGACTTTCTCTGCGGCCTACAGGTTGCTTGGAAAAGAAAAATATCTGGAAACGGCCACACGTGCGAAACGTTATCTGTTGGATTGTTTTTATGACCGGCAGTTCGGTGGAATTTATTGGGAACTGGATGCCTGTGGCAGGCCGCTGGACACCAAGAAGCAGATCTACGCATTGGGGTTCGCGATATACGGATTGAGCGAGTATGCCCGTGCGACAGGAGACGAGGAGGCGTTGGAACATGCGGTGAAGCTTTTTGAGGTGATAGAGAAGCATAGCTTCGATCCGGTGCGGAACGGGTATCTGGAAGCTTTGACACGCGATTGGCAACCGATTCAGGACATGCGTCTGAGCGACAAGGACGAGAATGAAAAGAAGACAATGAACACCCATCTTCATATTCTGGAACCGTATGCCAATCTTTACCGTGTTTGGAAGGATGAACGTCTGGAACGTCAGCTGAGAAATCTGATAGAGGTGTTTGTGACAAAGATTCTGGATCAGGAGACCGGACATTTGAATCTGTTTTTTGAAGAGGATTGGTCAAATAAGTATCATATCATCTCGTATGGACACGATATTGAGGCATCCTGGCTGATTCATGAAGCCGCTTTGGTTTTGGGCGATAAGAAATTGCTGGAGAAGATTGAGCCGGTAATCATTCGGATTGCCCGGGCGGCCGATGAAGGGCTGAATCCTGACGGGAGCATGGTTTATGAATGTTTTCCCGACAAACACAAGACTGACTGTGAGCTGCATTGGTGGGTGCAGGCGGAGAATGTGGTAGGACACATCAACCTGTACCAACATTTCCAGGATGAGGATGCCTTGCGTAAGTCGTTGGAATGCTGGAATTTCATCAAAGATAATCTGGTCGACAGGGATGGCGGCGAATGGTATTGGAGCCGTTATGAGGACGGAACGGCCAACCGCAAGGACGATAAGGCCGGATTCTGGAAGTGTCCGTACCACAACGGACGTATGTGTCTGGAAATCATGGAACGCTTTTCGTGAATTGGTGTGTCCGGACAAAACGGGAAAACTGTCTGGAAAGCTTTGTGACATGCGGGTGAAACGTATATTACGATAGTATTATATATGGATAAAATAGTATCATGATGCTATCGTAATTGTCCCTAATTTTGCCTTTGTAAAAATAAGATAACCTTAAGACTGGTATTTTAAAGAACTCATCTTTATTAGCCTGTTTACATGTTATCCTACGGTAAACATAATATTAATCATATCAAAAACACAGTATGAAGCTAAGAATCAGAAAAAGCGTCTGGGTGGCTGGAGCCTGTACAGCTTTCCTGTTTGGCGGTGCACCGCATGCGTGGGCAATTCCGGAGACAGGAACAATGGCCATGCAGCAGACGAAAAAGCAGATTACAGGTACGGTTGTCGATGCCGCCGGGGAAGCGGTGATCGGCGCAAGTGTAGTCGAGAAAGGCACAACCAATGGTGTCATTACCGACCTTGACGGTAAATTCTCTTTGAATGTGGCTCCGGGTGCCACAGTGGAAATCTCATTTATCGGCTATGCCACTCAGGAAATCAAGGTGGGCGGTGAGTCGGTCTACAATGTGGTGATGAAGGACGATTCCGAATTGCTCGATGAGGTGGTTGTGGTAGGTTACGGTACGATGAAGAAAAGCGACCTTTCGGGTGCCTCGGTCTCAATGGACGAGGACGCGTTGAAAGGTTCTATCATCACCAACCTTGACCAGTCGCTTCAGGGACGTGCCGCCGGTGTCGCTGCGGTGTCCACTTCCGGTGCTCCGGGTTCATCATCCTCTATCCGTGTACGTGGTCAGGCTACCATCAACTCGAATGCGGAGCCGCTTTACGTGATTGACGGTGTGATTGTGCAGGGAGGTGGCGCTTCAGGTTCCGACTTCGGCTTGGGTGACGCGCTGGGTAACGGTTCTGTTTCCACCATCTCTCCCTTGTCTACCATCAACCCGCAGGATATCGTCTCGATGGAAATCCTGAAGGATGCGTCGGCCACAGCCATCTACGGTGCGCAGGGTGCGAACGGTGTCATCCTGATTACGACGAAACGAGGAAAAGCCGGTGAGGCCAAGTTCACGTACGACGGCATGATGGCGGTACAGCGTCAGACAAGACGGCTGGACATCATGAACCTGCGTGAGTTTGCCAATTTCTATAACGATTTCGTGACGGTGGGTGACCTGGACGAGAGCAGCATCTATGCCGATCCTTCACTTTTGGGCGTAGGGACAAACTGGCAGGATGCCGTGTTCCGCACCGCCTTGCAGCATCAGCATCAGGTGTCGGCACAGGGAGGTACGGAGAAAGTGAAATACTATGTTTCCGGTTCCTATATGGATCAGGACGGTACACTGATCGGGTCTAGCTTCAACCGTTATTCGTTCCGTACGAACCTTGACGCACAGTTGAAGCCGTGGCTCAAGATCGGTTTGAACGCCACATATTCATCGACCAAGGATGACTTGAAGCTGGCCGACAGCGATCATGGTATCATCAACTATTCATTGCTGACTCCGCCGGATATTCCTATCTATGACATTGACGGCAATTATTCATCGGTGGTGCGCGAGGGATATACCAGTCCGAACCCGATTGCTTTGGCCATGATGGATCAGATTCTGCTTTACCGGCAGAAACTGACCGGAAGCGTGTTTGCCGACGTGACCTTGATGAAAAACCTCATCTGGCATTCTGAACTGGGTTATGACATCAGCTATAATAAAGGAGAACGTTATCAGCCGCGTGTGGATTTGGGCAACTGGCAGCGTGACAGTAACATGAGTTCCATCCAGAAGAACAACAGTACATTCTGGCAGTTGAAGAATTATGTGACTTATACGGGGAAAATAGACAAACATGACTTCACGGCCATGGTGGGACAGGAAATGTGGAAATCGGATTATGACTTCACGTCTGTGCAGAACACCGACCTGGCTTCGGACGCAGTGCACAATCCTGCACTGGGTGCCGGAACTCCGGCAGTGAACGCTGGATTCGGAAGTTCTTCGATGGCTTCGTTCTTTACCCGTCTTACCTATAACTACGATGACCGTTATCTGGGTACTTATACATATCGTTATGACGGTTCGTCGAACTTCGGTCCGGAAAACCGCTGGGCGGGATTCCATGCCTTGGCCGCTTCCTGGCGCTTCTCGAACGAAGCTTTCTTTGAACCGCTTCAGAATATCATAAACAACGGTAAACTCCGTGTGGGATGGGGACAGACCGGTAACTCGAACATCGGCGGTTACCGTTGGGGCGCTTCCATCTCACGTATGCCGACCGGACTCGGTCTGGGTTACCGCCAGTCGAATATCGCCAATCCGGGTGTGAAGTGGGAAACACAGGAACAGGTGAATGTCGGTCTTGACCTGGGATTCTTCAATGACCGTATCGGACTGACCGTGGACTGGTACCGCAAGGTGTCAAAGGACATGTTGATGTCGTTGCAGTTGCCTTCTTATATGGGCACATCGGGGAATGCCTCTTCTGTATTGGCCGCTCCGATGGGTAACTACGGGGATATCGAGAATACCGGATGGGAAATCGCTCTTAACACACATCCGCTTGTCGGAGAGTTCCAGTGGGATTCGGACTTCCAGATTTCGTTCAACAAGAACAAGCTCCGTGCACTCGACGGTACGGCCAACGCGCAGATTGTGGGTTACGGACAATGGAACGATGTGGTGAGCGTGACCGAAGTCGGTGAGTCGCTCTACAATTTCTACGGTTATGTATGCGACGGAGTGTATGAGGACCTCCGTGACCTGGAGACATCGGCCAAGCCGAACCACTATCCGGCTGACGGCGTGTTCAACCGTACCAACACCACTTGGGTAGGTGACATCAAATACAAGGACCTGAACGGAGACGGTATCATTGACGAGAACGACCGTACCAACATCGGGTCACCGTTGCCTAAGTTCACTTTCGGTTGGAACAATACCTTCCGTTACAAGAATTTCGACCTGACCATCTTTCTGAACGGCTCGTATGGCAATAAGGTACTCAATTACATGGCTGTAAACCTGACACACATGAACTCACCATGGCAGAACCAGTTGGCCGACGTGAACGGACGCGCACAGCTGGGGCCGGTGGATCCGGACAAGGACTATACGAACGGTGTAATGGTGAACGGACGTCTGATTTATGACTGGTATGACGACATCACCAATGTGCAGGTAGTGAACAAGGGCACTTCCATTCCGCGCGCCTCTATCCAGGACCCGAACGACAACGACCGTATCAGTGACCGCTACATCGAGGACGGCTCATACTTGCGCGTGAAGAACATCACCTTGGGATACACTTTCCCGAGCAAGCTCATCAGCAAGTGGGGACTTGACAACCTGCGTGTGTATTGCAACATCCAGAATCTCTGGACCATCACCGGATATAGCGGATACGACCCTGAGATCGGTGCGAGCACGGCCGGTCCCAACGTATACGGACTTGACAACGGACGCTATCCGTCGCCTACGGTCTATTCTTTCGGACTGAACGTTTCTTTCTGATTCCTGACAATGAAAAAACATATAACCATGAAACTGAACAATACATTCAAACATATCGCATTGGCCGCTTTCGCCGGACTGGCACTGACAGCGTGCGACGACTTTCTGGACCGTCCGGCCATCGACACTTACAATGTCGATAACTTCTATCAGAGCGACGAACAGTGCGTGCAGGGAGTCAATCCCCTCTACAACTCTCCGTGGTTCGATTTCCAGCGTGGCTTCTTCAAGGTGGCCGAAGTGCTTTCGGGCAATTATTACTGGGGAGCGTCGCCTTATCTGACATTTACGGTGAACGGCACGGACCAGGACTTGATCAACATGTCGTATTCACTTTGGTCGGTCAACGCTTACGCCAACACCATCCGTGAGCGTCTGGCTACGGCAAACGCGTCGCCTGAAGCCATCAATACCTGCATCGGCGAGTGTCTGGTGTGGAAAGCCATGGCTTATTTCTACCTGGTGCGCACATTCGGCGCGGTACCCATCGTGCACAGCAATTCGGAGGACATTGCGGCAGGCAACTACAACGAGAAATACAAGGTGCAGATTCCGGATGTGTACGAGTATATCGTGATGACATTGGAGAAGGCCATCGAACTGCTGCCCCGCACCAATGCGGAAGGGCGTATCGACCAGTATACGGCGAAAGGATTGCTGGCCAAGGTTTACCTTACCCGTTCAGGTTATGGCATGAGCGGTTCGCGCAGCGAAAGCGATTTGCAAAAAGCGGCCGAGTACGCCAAGGATGTGATTGACAACTCGGGCCGTCATCTGCTTTCCAACTATCCGGATGTTTTCCGTCTGGCCAATAATTTCAATGAGGAATGTCTGCTTTCATGGCACTGGTCGGCATCAAACGAGGCTTGGACCTGCCAGAATGCGTTGCAGTCGGATCTGGCTATCGTAGGTTTCGATGAGTTTGGTGACTGTTGGGGAGGCTACAACGGTCCGTCGGTTGACTTGCAGGACGCTTTCGGAGAGAACGCCTTGAGTCCTACACGCTATAACGGTGACTCACGCCGTAAGGCAACGATGATGATGTGCGGTGACGTATATGAGTATTTCTGGCAGGATAAGGGTGGATTCAACTACATTGACTTTGTGTATGACACGGACGGATTGGGTGGTCCGGGAGAATACCAGAGTCCGACAGGAGCCAACGAGGTGAAGCACCTTTACGGTAACGCGTACGACCATCTGTCGGCTACCGGTGTATCCGCCTCATCGCAACACAGTGCGTTGAGTACCCATCTGCTCCGTCTTTCCGACGTATATCTGATTTATGCGGAAGCGGTTATCGGGAACAACAGTTCCACTTCCGACGCTTCGGCCATCGACGCTTTCTATCAGGTACGTCATCGTGCGGTGAACACTTACGAGCGTCCGTCATCCATCACTTGGGAAGATGTATGGAAAGAACGCCGTCTGGAACTGGCTTGCGAGGGAGACCGCTGGTATGATTATGTGCGTTTGTCTTATTACGACCCACAGCGTGCCATCAACGAGCTGACCAATCAGCGTCGTGACGTGTATTATGGACTGAACGACCTGTATAAGGAATATTATGAGACCGGCTCGTTTACGGTGAATCCGAGCGACCATCGTTACAATCAGGATGCCGTGAAGCCGAATGTGACAATCTCCAGCTTCACCCTTCCGTTCCCTACAGAAGATGTGGTGTTCAATCCGCATCTGATGGAAGACCCTGTACACGTGGATGTACGTGCTGAATACAGTTATTAATCTTTTTAAAAGACCAAGAAAATGAAGATGATGAGATATGTTAAAGGGCTGGCAGTCGTGATGGCAGTTATGGGAGGCATGACAGTGACTTCCTGCGAGGACGAGCCCGACAAATATGAGATAGCAGACGGACTGCCTTCTATCCGCTATGTGCGCATGACCAGTCCGGAGGTTTCCGACTCGCTGATTACAGGTGCTTATTTGTCGAACACGGTGTGTCTGGTGGGCGACAACTTGAGAAGTATCTATGAGCTGTATTTCAACGACCAGAAAGCTATCCTGAACACCAGTGTGATGACCGACAACACGGTGATTGTGGACGTTCCCTCCACTATCCCGTCGGTGGTGAGCAACAAGATCTATATGGTGACACTGAATAAGGATACGGTGACATACGATTTCAACGTGATTGTCTCCGCTCCGGAAGTGTCGTCCATGTCGAACGAATACGCCGCTCCGGGTACGGAAGTGACCATTCATGGTGACTACTTCATTGACGATCCCAATGTGCCGCTGAGTGTCAGCATCGGTGAGGTGCCTGTCACGGAAATCACTTCCATCTCACAGACATCCGTCAGCTTTGTGGTGCCGCAAGGGGCGACGGCAGACTATGTCAGTGTGACCTCTGTCTATGGCACAGGACGTTCTTCCTTCCGTTATATGGAGGACAGAGGGCTTCTGTTTGACTTTGATGATGACGGTGACGACGCGTTGTTCAATTACAACGGATGGCATCCGTCTGTAATCGGCACTCTTTCCGAGGTTCCTTCCATCGACAACAATTACCTTATTTTCCAGGGAGATCTGGATAATGGCACATGGGATGAAAGTCGTTTCGTATTTGAATACTGGCCCAACGGTGATGCCGTCACACCTTATCTGAATACGCTGGTTGACTTTTCGGACCTGGGCAACCTGCAGTATAAATTTGAGGTGAACATTCCGGATGCGTGGAGTGCGTGTGCCATGCAGATTATGCTGACCACCAACAATGAGGTAAGCGGGTCGAACCAGAACAACGGGTTCTTCCAGAACGAGACATTCCCCCGTGCGCTTTGGATACCTTGGCAGTCTTCCGGCAGTTATACCACTGATGGCTGGACAACCGTCACGATTCCTTTGTCTGAGTTCCGTTACGGTTCATCAGGAACTTCCATCAATCCTCTTTCCGCTACGGATATTACGGGTATGGAGATTTTCGTTTACGGCGGTGGTGTGACTGGAACGGCATGTTCCACTACTATCTGCATCGACAATATCCGTGTGGTGCCCATCTATTAACTTTAAAAGCGACGAATACAAATGAAGACAAGAATATTATCAGTAATTTTTCTGGTTGGATTGCTTCTGTCCGGAGGTTTGAGCATGACTTCCTGTGACAACGATGAAATCAGCACCAATCAGTATGTGGGTGGCATCAACCTGAACGTGTTCGGACCGAGTCCCGTGCTCCGTGGTGGTGAGCTGCGCTTTTTGGGAAGCGGAATGGACCGTGTGGTGGCGGTGGTTTTCCCCGGCGGCAGTGAAGTGACTGAGATTACAGTGGTCAGTGATACGGAAATCCGTGTCACTGTACCGCAGGACGCGCAACCGGGGCAGGTGGTCCTGAAGACTCCGGACGGGGACATCACGACCAAGACAGAACTGACTTATCTGGAACCTGTATCCATAGAGTCGTTCAATCCGGCTTCCGTACGTCCGGGCGATGAGCTGACCATTACCGGTGAGTATCTGAACCTGATGCATGCAGTGGTATTTACGGACGAGGTGACCGTACTCGAGGAGAATTTCATTGAGCATACACGCCAGACGATCCGTCTTATTGTCCCGAAGGAGGCACGTAGCGGCAGGATTGCAGTTTCTGATACGGCTTCCGTCATGCCGAACATCATGTATGCGGAGGGTGAGCTGACCGTAGCGCTGCCTTCTGTTCCGGAAGTGGTTACGAAAACAGATGCCAAGGTGGGTGAGGAGATTGAGATTGTCGGACAGGATCTGGACCAGATAAAGGAAATCCGGATGTCGAACGGCGAGACGATTGACTTCGAGTGTGTGGAAATCGAGAATCCGGGTGTGCAGCCGGCAGAAGCGGCATCGAGAGCCGATGAAGCATTGGCTTCCGGCAAATGGTTCAGACTGACATTCGTCATTCCGGAACATGCCTCTAACGGTGATGTGGTGATGGTGACGTATTCTGGGGTGGAGATTACGATACTCGTACTGCAGCTTGCGTTGCCTGAAGTGACGGCTGAGGTATCTCCGTTTAAGCCGGGAGCTGACCTTACTTTGCTCGGAACCAATCTTGACGCGGTGGTGAAAGTGTCTCTTCCGGGTGTGGATGAGGCTGTAGAACCGTCCAAGGCGTCTGCGGATACGTTGGTGGTAACGACACCGGCCACCGCGACCGGAGGAAACCTGTATCTGCTTACGGCAGGCAACGATTCGATTGCCATGCCGGTGGTAACCGTGAAACCGGCGGTGGGTTCGTTCGGTGAGGGTCCTGTACAGGCTGGCGCGGAGGTGACATTCACGGGTACTGACCTCGATCTGGTGGCAGCCGTGATGTTCGGAAGCGCGAGAGCGGAGGTCCGGGACGTGCAGGAAGGCTCTCTGAAAGTGACTGTACCGACATCTGTTCCCGCTGGTAATGTGGACGTGACACTGGAAATGGTCAACGGGGAGACGGTGAAATGTGAGCGGCAGCTTACGGTGAGTGAGCCGGAAGGATGTACGATTGTGAATGCGGAATCGCTCTCGGCCACAGCCGGAGGTACATTGGTCGTTGCAGTGAAGAATGCGGACTTGCTGACCAAGGTGACATTGAACGGCAATGACGTGACTTATGCCGTAGAGGGCGATAAGCTGACGGTGAACATTCCGGCCAATGTTTCCGGTCCTGTCACGTTGAACCTGATATCAGGGGAGGTGGAAGTGTATTATTCCGTAAATGTGGAAGGAAGCGGCGAGACTCCGGAACCGACACCTGATCCGGAACCGGGAGTCGATCCGACACCCGATCCTGATCCCACACCGGAACCCGACCCTGAACCGGGACCTGGACCGTCGGCAGAAGAGACACTGTGGGGAGGTTCTGTGTCTACAGGTGTATGGGAAAATGGCATGCAGGAACTGGCATGGGGAAATGTGGAAGTATGGGATGGCGTAAAAGCCGGTCAGGTTCTGACCGTGTATTTCAATCAGGAACCTGTGGAAGACAGTTATTGGCAGATTTCGTTGGGACAGGCTGGCAATAGTTGGAATGATCTTCCCGGTTGGGGAAATGCCGCCAATGGAGGTAATCTTGAGGCTGGAACCCAGACTAGTTTTTCCTATACATTGACTGCTGAGGACGTGGTCGCGTTGCAGGAATATGGCTTGGTTGTAAAGGGAAGAGGTATTTTGATTACAAAAGTTACAGTCAAGTGATGAAATGACACCCCACATTCATCCGGTTATCCTGTAGGGGCGTATCGCATACGCCCGGACACATCCGTAAGGACGTATTCAATACATCCCTACAGCCAGACTCGGATATAATTTAGAAAACAAATAACCAGAAACTTAAAGAATCATGAAAAAACTGACATATATACTTTTCACACTCTGTTGCATGACAGGCTTTACTGCCTGTGACGATGATGAGTATGAAGTTGTCCAAGTGGCTGCTCCCGCAGTAGTCTCATTCACTCCTGCAGAAGGCACGACGGTACGTTCGGGCAATGTGACCGTCGAAGTGACATACGACAAGAACATCTTCTTCGCTTCCGGGGACGCTCCGAAAATCCAGGTGTCCGAAGGCGGAAGCGTGGTGAGCGCAAGTGTGGTGGGAGTCAGCTCGACGCTGACCTTGACGGCCAACCTTCCGGGACGGGGCACCTCATATACTCTGACCATTCCCGACGGGCTGGTGACAGGCCCCAACGGAGTTCCGGCTCCATCGGTGTCGCTCAGTCTGAACACACGCGGACTGGATGCCACTCCGGTGATGGACCTCACTCCGGAAGCATTGAAGGTGTATGACTATCTGCAGGAATGTTTCGAGGTGCGTTCACTCTCGGCTACAATGGCCAAGGACGGCGTGGACGGACTGACCGGAAGCTGGAATACGGCCGGAGCGGACGATGTGTCCGGCTGGACAGGTGTCTATCCGGCAATGAACTGTTTCGACTATCTTCATCTTGCCGCATCGGCTCCGGGTGCCTGGATTGACTACAGCGACATCACTCCTGTGCAGGACTGGTGGAACGACGGAGGGCTTGTATTGGCCATGTGGCACTGGAACGTACCGAAAACCAATGGAAGCACGGATTCCAACGATTATACCTCTACCTTGTCGGAAACGGCATTCAACATAGACAATGCCTTCACGGAAGGATCGTGGGAGTACAACACCGTGCAGGCCGATCTTGCCAAGATGGCTGGTTACCTGAAGCTGCTGAAAGACGCGGGCATACCTGTCATCTGGCGTCCGCTGCACGAGGCGGCACAGGGTTACTTCTGGTGGGGTAAGAATGCGGAGAACTACAAGCGCCTGTGGCAGACCATGTTCGACTATTTCACCGCTCAGGGACTGAACAACCTGATCTGGGTATGGACTTCGGAGACAAGTGACCTTGACTGGTATCCCGGTGATGAATATGTGGATATCGTAAGCCGTGACCTTTATGGGAATACCGCCGCGAACTGTGTGGAACAATACAGTTCCTTGTCGGCCGATTATGGTACCAAGCCGATTGCGCTGAGCGAATGCGGTTCGAGCACTTCCGACGGCACACCGTTGGGATTCCTTTCCGAACAGTGGAGCGGTGGCGCGAAATGGCTGTGGTTCATGCCGTGGTATGACAGCGCTACGGTGACACATGCCGACCAGGCATGGTGGCAGGACGCCATGTCGCAGGATTATGTGGTTTCACGTGACGAACTTCCTGATTTCAAGAACTAAGCACACTGACTGGTTTTGAGATAAACATTTGATGAAGATTGGGCGGTCTGATGGTATGTGAATATTGTCGGGCCGCCTTCCTTTTAAAGAATGACATTTATGAGATATTTCTATAGGTTGTGGCTGTCAGGCATGTTTCTGGCAGCAAGTATGTCTGCATTGCAGGCGAAAGTAGTCTTGCCTGATATATTGGGCGACAATATGGTACTTCAGCAGCAGACTGTCGTGCGTCTGTGGGGCTGGGCAAAGCCGGGCGTTTCCGTCACGGCAAAACCTTCATGGGATGATAGTGTCAGCCGGACACAAGCTGGAGCTGACGGTAAGTGGTTGCTGGCCGTAGAAACCCCTGAAGCTGATTATACATCGCATTCGCTTGTCATCTCTGACGGTGAGGAGGTGACGTTGCAGAACATTCTTGTCGGTGAGGTGTGGTTCTGTTCCGGGCAGTCGAATATGGAGATGCCGTTGGCCGGGTTTGACAATTGTCCTGTGGAAGGAGCCAATGAAGCCATTGCTACCGCTTCGGAATGGAAGGGTATCCGGATGGCGACTATAGAGAAAAACGGGCAGCTTGAGCCGGTGGACAGTTGTCGGGGAAGCTGGAGAGTGAGTTGTCCGGCTTATGCGCCACGTTTCGGTGCGACAGCATTTTTCTTCGCACGAATGATGAACCGGGTGCTTGATGTGCCAGTCGGTATCATCAACTGCAGTTGGGGTGGATCGACGGTGGAAGGATGGTTGCCGGAGGAAATCGTGTCACAATATCCGGATATAGACTTGGAACGTGATATCCGTAAGGAAGAACCGCACGACTGGTGGCATTATCTGAGTCCTACACTCATGTACAACGGAATGGTCAGACCTTTGCAGAATTATACCGTGAAAGGCTTTCTCTGGTATCAGGGTGAGTCGAATGTGGGAAAGCACGATACATACGGAGAGCGGTTGAAAACGATGGTGGAGTTGTGGCGGAAAGAGTGGAGGCTTGGCGAGCTTCCGTTTTATTTCGTGGAACTGGCTCCTTACGGCAGTGCGGAAGGTCTGGCTTCGGCTTTCCTTCGCGAGGCGCAGCACGAGGCGGAAAGGCTTATCCCTAACAGTGGAGTCGTGTGTACCAATGACTTGGTGGAGCCTTATGAAGCGTGGAACGTGCATCCTAAGGACAAACGTAGTGTAGGTGAGCGTCTGGCTTATCTGGCATTGGCAAAGACTTATGGACTGAAGGGCATAAAGGCTGACAGTCCTACGTTCAGGAAAATGAGGGTTGAAGGCAGCGAAGCAATCCTGGAGTTCGACCATGCCGAAGGCGGTTTCAGCCGTGTGAAGGATTTGGAAGGTTTTGAGATGGCCGGTGCGGACCGCGTGTTCCATCGTGCCCGTGCGGAAGTGAAAGGAAACTGTATTCATGTGGTTTGTGGTGAGATTGCCCGTCCTGTGGCGGTGAGATATGCTTTCCGTGATTATCTTCCGGGGAATGTGTCTGATTTACGCGGACTTCCGCTCGTTCCTTTCCGCACCGACCGTTGGTAAAGGATAAATGGCTTGTGAATAATGTGAAAAATAATCTGATTTTCCTCCTTCGGTCAAGATAACCTGTTTTTTGTTTTTATAAATTAGCGGCGTTTTTTATTAATCTAAAAATTATAAGAAATGAAAGATGAAAGGTATGAGCTGAACAAGAATTTGGCTCAAATGTTGAAGGGTGGGGTAATTATGGATGTGACAACTCCTGAACAGGCAAGAATCGCAGAACAGGCCGGTGCTGTGGCTGTCATGGCTTTGGAGCGCATTCCGGCCGATATCCGTGCGGCAGGCGGCGTGTCCCGTATGAGCGATCCCAAGATGATCCGTGGCATACAGGAAGCGGTCAGCATTCCGGTGATGGCAAAAGTGCGTATCGGCCATTTTGTGGAGGCCCAGATACTGGAAGCTCTGGAGATTGATTACATTGACGAGAGTGAGGTGCTTTCGCCGGCTGACGGTGTCTATCATATCGACAAGACGAAATTCAAGGTGCCGTTCGTATGCGGAGCCAAGAATCTGGGAGAGGCCTTGCGCCGGATTGCGGAAGGTGCTTCCATGATCCGCACGAAGGGTGAGCCGGGAACGGGAGACGTGATACAGGCCGTCACCCACATGCGTAGCATGATGCGTGATATCCGCAGGGTTCAGGCTCTCCGTGAGGATGAACTTTACAATGAGGCGAAAGAGCTGGAAGTTCCTTTGGACTTGTTGCGCTATGTGCATGAGAACGGAAAGCTTCCGGTAGTGAACTTCGCGGCCGGAGGTGTGGCCACTCCCGCCGATGCGGCGCTGATGATGCAGCTGGGTGCGGAAGGCGTGTTTGTGGGTTCCGGCATCTTCAAGTCCGGTAATCCGGAAAAAAGGGCGCGCGCCATCGTGCAGGCGGTGACCAACTACAACGACGCGGCTCTGCTGGCCGAAGTCTCGGCGGATCTGGGAGAGGCCATGGTAGGTATCAATGAGGATGAAATCACTCTGCTGATGGCGGAGCGTGGCAAATAATCGTCGGGCGTTATGTGGAATATAGGAGTCCTGGCCTTGCAGGGTGCTTTTCTGGAGCATGAGGAGATGCTCGACCGGATAGGGGTGTCGCATTTCCAGATCCGTCAGAGGAAAGACCTTCTGCAGCCGATGGACGGACTGATCATTCCCGGTGGGGAAAGTACGGCCATCGGGAAACTTTTGGACGATTTTGACATGATGGAGATGTTGCGCGACAAGATCAGGAAGGGACTTCCCGTGTTCGGCACGTGTGCCGGAATGATTCTTCTGGCCGCTGAGATAGAAGGCGAGTCCCGGAATTATCTCCGGATGATGGACATCCGCGTAAGGCGCAATGCTTATGGCCGTCAGCTGGGAAGCTTCTTCACTTGTGATGAGTTTGCGGGCAGACGCATTCCCATGACGTTCATCCGTGCCCCGTATATTGCGGAGGCGGGCAAGGACGTGCAGGTTCTGTCTGTGGTGGGAGGCCATATCGTGGCGGCCCGTGAGCGGAACATGCTGGTGTGCTCGTTCCATCCCGAGCTTTCTGACGACACGACGGTGCATGTTTATTTTGTGGAGAACATGATTGCAGGTTCCGGCCTGTAAGGATGGCTTGCTGATAAGGGACGGGGAGATGCGGTTTCTTGGAATGAGACCGTATCTTCCCGTTCTTTCTGTATGGAGATTCCCTCAAGTTAATTTGGAAGCGCCTTGACGGATTCTATAGTCCAGCTCGTGGACCATATAGTCCACCTATATGAACTGTATAGTCCACCAGTATGAACCATACGGTCCACGAGCTGGACTATAGAATCCGTCAAGGTATTTCCGGAAAAATGTAGGGGCGGATTGTCTTTATTCGCAAGCTGTTTCTTCGCACAGAATCGGATTTCCGTGCGACTGTATCCGTCCATAAATGTTGTGTTGTTGGGAAAAACCACTCTGTAGGGTAGTGGATATGTCGTGCGAAGTCGGGAACTTTGCAATGGAAAATCAATGGGACATATTGTGAGATGAAAAGGATGAAAGTATTTTTGGTTATGCTTATAAGTATGACGTTGCCTGTCGGCCTTTCCGCACAAGCTGTGGGTGGAAAGCTGGTGGATGAGAACGGCCGGCCGTTGGCATACGCCAATGTGGTGGTGTTGTCACTCCCGGATTCGGCGTTTGTAACGGGAACGGTCAGTAATGAGGATGGAGCGTTCCGTCTTGACTGTCCGGAGGGGGCGGACTTGCTGCGCGTCTCGTCCGTGGGATATGTCTCTTTATATAAAAGATGCGGGAAGGGCGATGTGGGTACGTTGCGGATGCGGCCCGATGCGAGGATGTTGGATGAAGTGACGGTAAAGGCGGACTTGCCCGTTACCCGGATGAAGGACGATGCTTTGGAAACCCGTGTGCAGGGCACCGTGCTCAGTAAGGCAGGTACGGCGGAGGATGTCCTGGCACGTATCCCCGGCTTGCAGAAGACGAAGGACGGCTTCGAGGTTTTTGGCAAGGGCGCGCCGCTCATCTATATCAACGGGCGGAAAATGCGCAACAGGACGGAGCTGGACCAACTTTCTTCAGAGGACATCAAGAGTGTGGAGGTGGTCCATAATCCCGGTGCCCGTTATGATGCTACGGTGGGTGCGGTGGTACGCATCCGTACGGTGAAGCGGCAGGGCGACGGCTTCGGTATCAGACTGCGCAGCAGCTATGACCAGTCGGTGAATACGGACTTTGTGGAGCAGGCGGACATGAATTACCGGCACAACAGCCTTGATGTGTTCAGTATGATCCGCTTCAGCAAGACGGACGACCGCCAGGAGGATTTGCTGGAGCAGACCACATACGCCGACACCCTGTGGACGCAAAGCAACTACCAACGGGCTGATGAGGACTACCGCGAACTGAGTGGACGCATCGGTTTCAACTACGACTTCAACGACCGCCACTCCATCGGCGTGCGCTACGATGTGGTCAAGATGTTGCACAGCACCGAAAGCAGTATCTTCGACAGTGAGGTGCAGGCCGACGGCGTGCCCTACGACATCTTGCACTCCGACATTTATGGCGAGGGGGATTTCCGCCCTGAGCATTCGCTCAACGCCTACTATGCCGGACAGATAGGCCGGGGACAACTGGAGTGGGATGCGGATTATTACAGTGATGTCTACACCGGCAACGTTCTGAACGTGGAGGGCAGTCAGGACCACACCGACCGTACCGTGACCTCCCAAAACAAGGTGGATAATAAACTGGCCGCCACCAAAGCCTCCTTCACTCATCCCCTGTGGGGCGGCAGTCTCAGCGTGGGCGGCGAATACACCTACACCGACCGCCACGATGACTACATCAACCCCGAAGGCTACGTGCCCACGTCCTACAGCCGTATCTGCGAGCAGAATCTGGCGGGCTTCGTGCAGTACAGCCACCCCCTGCGCTTCGGCAAGCTGGGTGGGGGACAAGCCTCGTTGGGTGTCCGTTACGAGCACGATGACTTCGACTACTACGAGAACAACACCTACGTCCCCGGCCAAAGCCGCGCGTATGACAACTTCTTCCCCAACGCCTCCCTGTCCGGACAGCTGGGCAAGGTGCAGTTCCAACTGAGCTATGCCGCCAAGACGCGCCGCCCTGACTACAGCCAGCTGCGCAACAACATCACCTACGCCAACCGCTTCACCTGGCAGACGGGCAACCCGCGCCTGAAGCCCAGCCTGACGCACGATCTCACCGCCGTGGGCGTATGGCGTTTTCTGCAAGCGGTGCTCAGCTACAAGGTGACGCGCGACTACATCCTCTATTGGGGCGTGCCGGTGGAGGGGCAGTCAGCCGTCACGCTCATCAACCACATCAATTGCGACCGTCTGCCCACTCTTACCGCCATGCTCTCCGCCTCGCCAAGCATAGGTCCGTGGAACCTCAACGCAAGTGTCGTGCTGCGGAAACAATGGCTTTCCTTGGAGACCGCAGGGCAGCGGCACATGTATGACAATCCCATTTTCATCGGCACGTTGGACAATGTCTTCACCCTGCCTGCCGGCTTTCAGTTCACCGCCGACTTCAGCTACCAGAGTCGCGGAGATGCACAGAACGGTACTTGCAAACGTCCGCTTTATTTCCTCAATGTCGGCCTGCGCAAGTCCTTCCTCCATGACGCCCTCAGTATCGAGGTACGGGGCAACGACCTGCTGCTGGGCTACAAGCAAGAGTTCCGGCTCTGCATGCAGAGCGCGCAGATAAACGACCTGACGTGGAGCGACTCCCGTTCGTTCAGTCTTACCGTGCGCTACAGGTTCAATGCGGCGAAGAGCAAGTATAAAGGTACAGGCGCGGGGCTGGATGCCAAGAGCCGGTTCTGATATAATGAAGATTATCTTTACATTAATGTCACTCTTTCATGATCAGTGGCGGGTGTCGCGGCACGATGGAGGACTGGTTTAAGTTTCTGGCATTCTGCTTTCATCAATTGAAGCGGATGACTTTCCTAAATCAGCCTCAGATTGGCTGCGATGCCCACCGCCTCAGTGATGTTTTTTGCGTGTAGCTTCTCGAAAAGTTTCTTTTTATGAAATTTTACGGTGTTGGGGTCGATGAAGAGCTCTTCACTGATCTCCATATTGGATAATCCTTTGACGGAAAGTTGCAGAATGTCCCGTTCACGGTCGGTCAGTAGGATTTCCGGCTGTTTTTTCCAATGGTGGGAAGCGAAGGAATAGATGAAACGGTCGGCATTGGTCTTGTCCGTGATAAGCACATTGCCGGGAGTCTTGGTGGGTGACAGGGAAACAATGCATAGAGCCAGCCAGATGTCGCCGGCAGGACTTAGCAGCACGGGCGACAGTTTGTGATGAATCAGGTGTACATGCCTATCGGAGGTGCGTATATGGAAATCGTATTCAATGGTGAAGTCCAGCCGTTTCTCCATCGGTTGGCTATAATGGAAACGGAAGCCGGCCTCGTTGATTTCCTGTAGAGTCCTGATCTCTTCTGGTGGAACCGTTTCAAGATAAAACGCATAGCCTTTCTCCCGTACCATTTCCGGTGTATAGCCACAAAGAAAAAGCGGATTGGAAGCCACATAAAGGAAATTCCGGCGGTTATAATCGATGAGGTAGATGCTATGGTTGGTGCTTCGCGACAAGGCGTCTGCCATCGCTATGCATGCTTCCGCTTGCGCATAATCTTTCTCGCTGATTTCCATTTTATTGGGAATAGCGGAAAAGAAAGGTCTTATATTGGGTTGCATAAATGTCCTGTTTCTGTTTGCCGGCTGCAAAAATAGACATTTGCCGCCTGCCTGCAAACTTTATCGACCGATTGTTGATGTTGGAGTGTGAAACCTGTCTGGTTCCGTCTGGCAGACAATGGTATAGACCGTTTGGATTTACGAGTAATGATATTCAGAGAAGTGATTTCGAATTCTTTGTTATGTAAATATTTACATAAAATACAATTATGAAGACATTCAATTTGGCGTCATAACAAAAGATAGTGATTGTAAAGAAGCAACGGTCACATTGCTATTGAACAAACATAAAAATAAAGCATAGCAAAGGGAAGACTTACCGTTCATTTGCGTAAACAGATGAAAGCAGGAACAAACCAAAGCAAATTATTTTCTTCGCTATTTTATGTTTGATAGCATTTATTTTCGCCTACAACCGTCAGTAATCCGTCAGTATATAAAAGAAAAAGGAGCCAAGCAAACCGCTTAACTCCTTCATTTTCACCAGTCGGGGTGACTGGATTCGAACCAGCGACCACACGCCCCCCAGGAGCCGATTTTAAATCTTCATATTTTTCTATCTCTTTGATTTTCAGAACTTATACTACTGAGCATCAAATGCTTATTTTCTATTGATTTTCTTCTTTTTGTTGGTAGTTTCGGAAAAATGTGTCATATTTGTGTCATTCAAACAAAAGCAAAATCAATGAAACGCTAAAAGTATTGGAGTATGGCACATTATAAATTCATGTTGTTAGAGTATAATGCAGGCAAGGATGGAAAAACGGCTGTAACTTTACGCATTACTAAAGACAGAAAGCGAAAGTACATTAAAACAGGTTTGCTTGCAACTCCTGAGCAGTGGAATACTGCCAACGATCGTTTTGTTACTGACAAGAAACTTGTGCCTAAATACAAGGAGTATAATGCGAAGCTGTCTGAAATAGAAACTCGTGTAAATGCGGTCTTTCGTGATTTTGAGGTTGATGGTATTGACTGGACCTTGAATCAATTTGAAGATGCTTTTGTGGGGAAAATTTCGAAAGGAAATGTGAAAGATTATTTCAATACAGTGATAACTACATTGAAAGAAACGGGACATGTGGGTAATTCTGTTTGTTATAGTCGCACCCTGCATATGCTTGAATTGTTTGATAATAAGTTTGATAAGAAAGTATTTTCTGAGATTGACATTAAATATGTAAAGGCTTTCGATGTGTTTCTTCAGAAACGGGAATGTAAGGGAAATACCCGGAAATTTTATTTCAAAGCTCTGCGTGCAATCTTAAACAAGGCTATTCAAGATAAAGAAGCGTCGGAAAGCACTTATCCTTTTGGAAAAGGAGGTTTCAATGTGGCTGCTTTGGAAGAAGAAACAGCAAAGCGGTATTTGCCACATGAGGATATGGATAAATTGAAACACACGGTAGTTGAAAGTCCTGCCCAGGAACTGGCCAGACGTCTGTTCCTTTTTTCCTATTATTGCTATGGCATATCGTTTATAGATGCAGCATTGCTGACTAAGAAGAATATTGTCCGTTATAATGGTGGAAATTATATTGTCTATAAGCGGAATAAAACAAAAGAAGCCAAGAAAGTCAAACCTATCCAGATTAAGATAACTCCTGAAATTCAGGAATTGATGGATTGGTTTGCTGCTCATACTATATTAGTGGAAGATTATTTGTTGCCGATTGTTTCCATTGCCGGGTACAAGGGGGAACGACTATATAATCATATTCGTAGCCGTTTTGGGCGTAATAACAAGAATTTGGCTAACTTAGCGCAGACTTTGGGGATTACGGATATGAAGCTGACCAGCTATGTGAGTCGTCATACAATGGCTATGACTTTACAGGACAATCAAGTACCACGTGAAGTTATCTCACAGATATTAGGTCACAGTGATTTGGCAACGACCAATACTTATTTGGATAGTTTTGCCAGTAGTGTAATAGATGGAGCGGTAAAAGTATTATAAAGGAAACTGTATGTTATCAACAGATAAAATAAAGAACTTGCTTTCGCATGGTGAGAATAAGCAAGTAGAATTTAAGAAATGCACGGATAAGGTTTCGGCTTCCGTGTATGAA
>DWVR01000070.1 GCA_019120125.1 Candidatus Phocaeicola excrementigallinarum
CCTGATGAACTTGATTGCGGCATTGGGGGCCTATTGCTTCTTTGACAACAAGCCTGAAGCACTGCAAGGATACACAATCGAGCAGTCAAAACAATTGACTTTGTTCTAATGTTATCCCGAACTCACGTATAAATATGATATGAAGAACACGTACACCGTAACAGGAGTAAAGAATACAAGAGGATATTACATTCCGGTTTATCAAAACGGAACGCCACTATCCACAATATTCGTTCCGAACTCAAGTTCTTACAACAACCAGTTTTTTGAACTGACAAACGCTTATCTGCGTGTCAAATTATACATGGTGACTAAAATGCACGGCAAAGAAGAAACCACTATGTCGATGCGCACTTTCATACCGAAAATAGAATGGGACACACAGCTGTATAATGCCTATAAAAATCTCAGTCCGGAAGAAATTGCAAATTTATAAACGGATTGGTCTGAAAAATCCCTTTCAAAGAGAGTGCATCGGGATGATGCGCTCTCTCTTATCCAAACATTCAATCTACTATACTATAAAAAAATATATATAATGAAACTAAAAACTTTCATGCTGGCACTATGCTATGCAATAATTCCCATATTAACCCATGCAAATCCTGAGCGGATTAAATTCAACAAGAACAAAGATTATCAAGACCGCGACATGGGGAGCATAATCCCAGTAGAAGCATTCTGGGATAACAGTTGTAAGGAGCTAAGTCTCATATTCTGGGACAATGGCCTGCCTGTATTCATCGAAGTCAAAGACGAAAAAGGAAACTGTATCTATGTCAATTCATACACCGTCAACAAGAACAAACAAACTAACATCCCTCTCTCCGGTCTGCCGCCAGGAGAATACAGCATCCATGTCTCCAACGAAAAAACCGACATGACAGGAACATTCAGTTACAGCCTGTAATTATAACCGGTAAAGAACGGATTAATCCGGATAAATTTGTATTTTTGTAAACACACACGGAAATGATTTATGAAAATACAAATTTATCTGATTGTCATACCGTTTTTGCTGGTTGCGGCAGGATGCGGAAAAACGAAAGACAATCCACATCACTATATACTTGACAAGGCGGAACATCTGCTTGTCCACCATGCAGACAGTGCGGAAATGCTGTTGGAAAGTCTGCCCGACCCCGACAACCTGCCCGACCGCGATTTCGCACGATGGTGCATGCTTTCCGGGAAAGCCACCAACCATACACATGCCGACGCATGCACGACACGGCAATGGGAGCGTGCCACAGAATGGCTGGACAAAAACGGCTCCACGGCCGAAGGCATACAGGCACATCTTTTTCTGGGAAGGGCGTATGCCGGCGACGGGGATTTCGACAAGGCGATGAAAACCTACGCCGAGGCACTGGACCATGCCAAGACATGCCAGGAATACAATCTGGCAGGATATATCTGCACCTACATGGCCGATATCTATCGGGAAACCTTCCTCATGCAGAAAGTGAAGGACAAATATGCGGAAGCCGCTTCGCTGTTCTCCAAGGCAGGGAACCATAAAAGCCAGGCATACGCCCTGAAAAACCTCGCTTTGGAATACGTTATCACCGACTCTATAAAAGCCGCCCACCGCTTCATGGGCCAGGCCGACTCCATCGCAAGAAAGCTGGACATCCAACGGCTGAACTATGCCATCGCCAACGCATACACCGGAATATACGAGCACGAAAAGCAATATGACAAAGCCGAAGAATACTGCAAGAAAGCAATGGCCCTCGACACAAGAGGCGGAAGGCAGGACTCGTTCGGGCTGGCATTCATCTATCTGGCCCAAGGAAAAACAGCCGAGGCAAAAAAACTGACAGACCGGCTGGCCGAAAAAGAGAATCCGAAAGACTACAGCATCAACGACCTGTATTACGGAATATTCAAATCGGAAGGCGACTACAAAACCGCACTGCGATTCAAGGAAACGGCCATGGAAACGCTGGATTCCATCTACCACAGACAAATGGAAATGAGAGTGCTGGAGACGGAGAAAAAATACAACCATCTGAAAACACTGGAAAAGAACGCCCGCCTTGAAAACGACAGACAACGGCTGTCCATCTATGCCATCCTCTCGACCTGCCTGCTGACAATCGCCGGCCTCTCGCTTATCTTCTACCGCAAACATACGGCAATGAGACTCCGCTGGCGGGAAGAAGAACTGAAGACAATGGAAAAAGAACAAAAAGAAACCGCAAGACTGTTGGCCGAAGCGGAAAACGAGCTGAAGGACATGCAGGGAGGCCGGGAAGACATGATCAGGCAACAGCAGAAAATCATTTCACTGACAGAACAGTTCAGACGGATGCAGAAACAACACATGGTAACTTCCGCCATCTGCAAGAAGCTGGCGACTCTGGCAAACAAAAAACAGCCGGGAAAAGACAGATGCCTGCTGACGGAAAAACTTTGGGAACAGCTGGCCGAAGAAACCGACAGAATCTACCCGGACTTACAGCCGTTGCTGCTGAGACATTTCGACAACCTCTCGGAAGACGAACAGCGGTACTGCCGCCTGCACATACTGGGATTCGACGGGAATGAAGAAGCCGTGCTGCTCGGCATAGCGCCGTCGTCGGTATGGATGAAACGGAGCAGAATCAAGCAAAAGCTGGACACCTCCTCGCCCAAAAGCCTGTACGAGATATTGACCGGTGGGCTTACGGAGAATACGACTGTCTGAGCCTGTCAAACTTTTCTCTCCTTTTTGTTTGAATATTTGCGACAAAAAGGTATCTTTGCTCAAAAGAACCCGATTTGTGCAATTTATATCAGAATGATTTTATGGAAAGAAGTTTTCTGGCCTTTGTGGAAGACAGCATCAAAAAAAATTGGGATATGGATGCGCTCACAGACTACAAAGGCGCCACATTACAATACAAAGACGTAGCCCGCAAGATTGAGAAACTTCACATCCTGCTTTACGAAAGTGGAGTCAAGCCCGGAGACAAAGTGGCTTTGTGCGGGCGCAACAGTTCCCATTGGGGTGTGGCGTTCCTTGCGATTCTGACTTATGGAGCAATAGCCGTCCCCATTCTCCATGAATTCAAGGCCGACAACATCCAGCACATCGTAAACCATTCCGATGCCCGCCTGCTGTTTGTGGGCGATGTGGTATGGGAGTCGCTCAACGAGGCCGAAATGCCCCTGCTGGAAGGAATCATCCTGATGACCGACTTCACCCTGCTAGTATGCCGCAGCAAGCAACTGGAATATGCCCGCGAGCACCTGAACGAGATGTTCGGCAAGAAATTCCCACGCAACTTCAGAAAGGAACATGTAAGCTATCGGCGCGACGAGCCGGAAGAACTGGCCATCATCAACTATACCTCCGGGACCACCAGCTTCTCGAAAGGGGTCATGCTCCCCTACCGCTCCCTGTGGTCGAATACCCAGTTCGCTTTCGAAGTATTGAACCTGAAACCCGGAAGCAGGGTAATATCCATCCTGCCGATGGCACACATGTATGGTCTGGCGTTCGAGTTCATCTATGAAATCTGCGCCGGATGTCATGTCTATTTCCTGACCCGCATGCCGAGTCCGAAAATCATCTTTCAGGCATTCACCGACATCAAGCCGCATATCGTGATCTCCGTACCCCTTATCATTGAAAAGATCATCAAGAAAAACGTGCTCCCGAAGCTGGAGACCCTGAAGATGAAAATCCTTCTGAGACTCCCCATCATCAACGAAAAGATAGAATCCACCGTACGCGAATACATGATACAGGCGTTCGGAGGAAACTTCTACGAAGTGATTATAGGCGGCGCGGCATTCAACCAGGATGTGGAAAGACTGCTCAGGAACCTCGACTTTCCCTATACCGTGGGCTACGGAATGACAGAATGCGGCCCGATTATCTGCTACGAGGACTGGAAAAGCTACAAGCCAGGCACCTGTGGAAAGGCTGCCCCACGCATGGAAGTCAGGATCGACAGCAGCGATCCCGCCAACGTGGTAGGAGAAATATTGACACGCGGCGACAACGTGATGCTGGGATATTACAAGAATCCGGAATCGACAGCACAGGTTCTTGACAAAGACGGCTGGCTCCATACCGGCGACTTGGGAGTCATGGACAAGGACGGAAACATAACCATCAAGGGACGGAGCAAGAACATGCTTCTCGGACCGTCCGGACAGAATATCTACCCGGAGGAAATCGAGGAAAAGATCAGCAATCTTCCGTATGTCAGCGAAAACATCGTGATCCAGCAAAGTGACAACAAGCTGACGGCACTGATCTATCCGGACTTTGACGAGGCATACGCACAAGGACTGACCGATGATGACATCGCCAGAATCATGGAAGAAAACAGGGTGGCCGTCAACGCGGAACTTCCGGCATACTCGCAAATCGCCCATGTGAGAATCTATCCTGAAGAATTCGAGAAAACACCGAAGAAAAGTATCAAACGTTTCCTGTATCAGGACGTAAAATAAAAGGACAAATGAAACTTAACTTACTATCCGTACTGCTCACAGGAGGCATCCTCCTTGGAGGATACTCCACCCTATCCGCACAACGGTTCACTTCAAAAGGACTGAAAAAGGGAGCCAATGTGTCACTGAACATCACGAGCAAGAAGAAATCCCCGCAACGCACGTATGTGAATCTGGGACTGTTCAGCAACTTCACCTGCCTGAACGGATTCAGCCTGAACGCCATATCCAGTCTTCAGCACTATAACGCCTACGGAATGCAAGTGACGGGATTCGCCAATATCACGGGACTGAAGTCCACCGGATTCCAGCTCGCGGGCATCACCAATGTCACCGGCCACAGGGCCTGCGGAGCCATCTTCGCCGGACTGATGAACGTAAGCGGAACATCGGCCTACGGGCTGGTCGCGTCAGGATTGGGAAACATTTCCGGAGGTGACATAAAAGGTATGGGAATCTCCGGTCTGCTCAATATAGGAGGAAAGGACACACGGGGACTGATGATCGGCGGACTGGGAAACGTGGCCGGAGAAGTGCAGGCAGGACTGGCCATCGGAGGACTGACCAACGTGTCGGGAGAATCATCCAGAGGTGTCCAGATAACGTCCCTCCTCAATGTGGCGGGACACTCGAACGAAGGCTGGCAACTGGCCGGAGTAGGAAACGTGACCGTAACCAACAAAGGTATTCAGACTGCCGCATTCAACTTCAGCGCGGACAACAGAGGTGTCCAGCTGGGGGTAGGCAATGTCAACACCGGAGGCAAGAAAGGTATCCAGATAGGCCTTGTGAACGTAAGCACAGACAGCTGTGCCCATCAGATAGGATGCGTCAATATCCAGCCCCAGACACGGATCCAGCTGCTTGTGTCGGGCGGCAACACCAACAAAGGAAATGTAGCGGTCAGATTCAAGAACAAATACACGTACACCCAATTCGGCGCGGGAGTCTACTATCTGGGAACGGACAAGGATTTCTCCGTCAGCGCCTCCTACCGTACAGGCATATACTACAGCCTGACACCCAGGCTGGACATCAGCGCGGATATCGGCTTCTATCACATAGAAAGCCTTGACAACAAGACATCTCATGGTTATCCGGCAAGAATGTATGCCCTGGAACCCAGAGTCAATCTGGAATACAGCATCACACGCAAGTTCGGATTGTTCGCATCAGGAGGCTATAACTGGACACGCACCTACAAAGGAAACCACGCGTTTGACGACAAAGAAGTGTTTGAAGTAGGTATGGTACTGTTCTGAAAAAGTACCATACCCCATTTATTACACAACGTATACGGAATGTCAATCATTCAGGCTCGCGGAACGCACACGGCTCAACGTCTCCGGACTCATCTGCAACAAAGAAGCGATATAGACCAAGGGAGCGCGTTTCAGAATCTCCGGATGCAATTGCATCAGCTTGACATAACGCTCGTGTGCAGGCTCGAAACGCAAAGTGTCCGCCTTAATCTGCGACTCGATCAATGATTCTTCAAAAACCCTGCGATACCATACGCCGATTTCCGCATCAGCAAGTGAAAGCTTTTCAACCGCCGTCTTCGGTATCTCCCATATCACGGAATTCTCAAGCGTCTCTATCATGAGACGCGAAGGCTCTGACTTCAGATAGCTCTCCAGACAAATGACAATTCCACCCTCATAAGCAATGTGTTCTGTCAGATCCTTGTTGTATTTGAAATAAAACTGGCGCGTCATACCTTTTTCGATATAGCGGAGACATGTGCAGACCTCATTCTCGTCCAGAATACGCTCGCCTTTCTTATACTTTTTGCATTCCAGAACATCCGCCAGACAATGAAGCTGTTCTCTTGACAGCCGGCAATGGCGAGTGGATGCCAGAATACGTGCTATATCAATACTGTCTGTATTCATCATAAGAACTGTCTTACCGTTTTAACCATCATTTCACCTTTATACGGTCGAATCCCTCACCGAACACTCCGATTACCGCGCTCTGCGAGACAAAAGCTTTCGGGTCAATATCCTTAATCAGCCGAAAAATGGTACTCGACTCTCGTTTCTTGGCCAGTACGAACATCATCTTCACGCCATTATGCGTATAGCAGCCCACACCGTCGATAAATGTCACTCCACGGTGCAGATCCTGGTTGATCCGCTGGCCAATTTCCTCATATTTGTTTGAGATAATGAAAAACTGTACCGACTGTCTGGCACTGTTCACCACTTGGTCGAGCACGAAACTGGAAATGAAAAGTACCACATATCCATAGACAACCTTTTCCCAGCTGTGCAATACCAGAAAGCTGGAAGTGATGATAACCAAGTCACAAATCTGAATGACCCTTCCCAATGAAATATCCCTGTATTTATGGACAACGGCGGCAATGATGTCAGTTCCTCCCGTACTTCCATTGGCCGAAAAGGCGATTCCGATGCCACCCCCGCAAAAAAACGCGCCCAACACACACGACATGAACGGCTGGTCGTGAATGATAGGTCCGGTAATGACATTCCCGATAATTTCCAGGATGACAGTCAGGACAAAGACCGCGAAAATGGTCTTCAGACAGAATTTCAACCCCAGAATCTTCAATGCCAACAGAAGAAGAGCCAGATTGATGATCAGATAAGTGTACTGCACAGGAAAACCCGTCGCCCAAAACACAATGGACGCTATTCCCGGAACCGCGGTCGAAGGAATGTCACTCGGCAACAGAAACACAGTCCATCCGATGCCATACATAATCATTCCCAGAGCGATAATCAGATAATCCTTGACTTCTCTCAACAATTTTTGTTTACGCGTAGCAGATAAAGCCGAACTCATTATTCTAAATATTTTAAAATTCCGCACAAAAGTACGAAAAAATCCGTTTGCTTGACTTATATCAATTTTAAATCACAGGAAAAAATTTCAAAGAGGCTTTTTTTATAAGTTCCGTGAATTTCGTAATTTTGCAGCCAAATCAGAAACAAATGGCATTAGTCAACGAACATCTGCTTAAATTACCGGAAAATTATCTGTTCTCGGACATCTCAAAAAGGGTCAATACGTTCAAGGTCACCCACCCTAAAGCCAGCGTCATCAATTTAGGCATCGGAGACGTGACCCAGCCGATTCCCCAGGTGTGCATAGAAGCCATGCAGAAAGCCGCCGCCGACCTCGGACACGTGGAAACCTTCCACGGATATTCTCCGGAACAAGGATATGATTTCCTGATTGACGCCATCATCAAACACGACTACGCCCCAAGAGGAATCAGCCTGGAGCCCAGTGAAGTGTTCATCAGCGACGGTGCAAAATCAGACACCGGGAACATAGGCGACATACTGAGACATGACAACAGTATCGGCGTGACCGATCCTATTTATCCGGCATACGTCGACTCGAATGTCTCTTCGGGAAGAGCCGGCACACTTGAAAGTGAAAACGAATGGAGCAATGTGGTCTATCTGCCCTGCAGAATCGAGAACGACTTCATTCCGGAAATTCCTAAACAACGCATAGACATCATCTATCTGTGCTACCCAAACAATCCTACGGGAGCGGTGCTCACCAAAAGTGAGCTGAAGAAATGGGTAAACTACGCCATCGAGAACGACGCGCTGATCATCTTCGACGGCGCCTACGAGGCATACATCCAAAACCCCGACATTCCTCATTCCATCTATGAAATAAAAGGAGCCAGGAAAGTGGCCATCGAATCCAGAAGCTTTTCCAAGACAGCCGGATTCACCGGAGTGAGATGTGGATATATGGTGATACCGAAAGAAGTGACTGCGGCCACACTCGACGGGAAACGGATCTCCCTCAACCGGCTCTGGCTCCGCCGACAGTCAACCAAATTCAACGGCGTATCGTATATCACACAACGGGGCGCGGCAGCCATTTATACGCCGGAAGGGAAAAGACAGACACATGCCATGATCAGCTATTACATGAACAATGCGTTGATGATGAAGCGTATGCTCGAAAAGACCGGCCTCCGCTTCTTTGGCGGTGACAACGCCCCCTACCTGTGGCTGAAGGCCCCCAGGAACATGAGCGCATGGAAATTCTTCGACAAGCTGCTTTACGAAGCGCATGTGGTAAGTACGCCAGGCATCGGATTCGGCCCGAGCGGAGAAGGTTATGTGAGAATCACCTCATTCGGCAACCAACAGGACTGCGAGGAGGGAATCAGGAGAATCTGTCAATGTCTATAAAATTACTATACATTCAAACAACTGTAAGAATATGTCCAAACTAAGATTCAGAGTGGTGGAAAAGGCATTCCACAAGCAACCTGCAGAAGTGAATATTCCATCGGGACGCCCGAGTGAATACTTTGCAAAGTATGTGTTCAACCGAGAAAAAATGTTCAAATATCTGCCGAGCGGTGTATATGCCAAATTGGTTGATGTAATCGACAACGGCGCAACGCTCGACCGCAGCATCGCCAACGCAGTAGCGGACGGTATGAAGAAATGGGCCATAGAAATGGGAGTTACCCACTACACCCACTGGTTCCAGCCTCTGACAGAAGGAACCGCAGAGAAACATGACGCGTTCGTGGAACATGACGGAAAAGGCGGCATGCTGGAAGAATTCTCCGGAAAGCTTCTCGTGCAACAGGAATCAGACGGTTCCTCATTCCCGAACGGAGGCATCCGCAACACGTTCGAGGCGCGTGGATACAGCGCATGGGATCCCTCATCACCGGTATTCATCGTAGACGACACCTTATGCATCCCTACCGTATTCATCGCATACACAGGTGAGTCGCTCGACTACAAGGCGCCGCTGCTGAAAGCATTGACCGCCGTCAACAAAGCGGCCTTGGACGTAATGCACTATTTCGACCCGTCGGTAAAGAAAATCATCTCTTACCTGGGATGGGAACAAGAATATTTCCTGGTCGACGAAGGACTGTACGCCGCCCGTCCTGACCTTCTCCTGACAGGCCGTACATTGATGGGACATGAGGCCTCAAAGAACCAGCAGCTTGAGGACCATTATTTCGGAGCCATTCCAAGCCGCGTGGTTGCCTTCATGAAAGACCTTGAGATCCAAGCGCTCGAACTGGGAATCCCAGTCAAGACCAGACACAATGAGGTAGCCCCCAACCAGTTTGAGCTGGCTCCGATTTTCGAGGAATGCAATCTGGCCGTCGACCATAACATGCTGCTCATGTCACTGATGCGCAAAGTGGCGCGCAACCATGGATTCCGCGTTCTGCTCCATGAAAAGCCCTTCAAAGGCGTAAACGGATCAGGCAAGCACAACAACTGGTCATTAGGCACAGACAACGGTACCCTGCTGATGGCTCCCGGAAAGACCTCGGAAGAAAACCTGCGTTTCATCACATTCGTGGTCAACACCTTGATGGCTGTATACCGTCATAACGGATTGTTGAAGGCATCCATCATGAGCGCTACCAACACGCACCGTCTGGGCGGACACGAGGCTCCTCCCGCCATCATCTCATCGTTTTTGGGAACCCAACTGAGTAAAGTGCTCGACCATCTTGAGGCCAGCACAAACGATGACCTGTTGTCATTGGGAGGCAAGCAGGGTATGAAACTGGACATTCCGCAAATTCCAGAACTGCTGATCGACAACACAGACCGTAACCGTACCTCTCCTTTCGCATTTACAGGAAACCGTTTTGAGTTCCGTGCACCGGGTTCAGAATCGAACTGTGCGAGCGCGATGATCGCACTCAACTCCGCAGTAGCAGAACAACTCATCGAATTCAAGCAAGAGGTAGACGCACTCATTGAGAACGGTGAGCCGAAGATTTCGGCGATTCTCCAGACGGTACGCAAATACATTAAGGAATGCAAGCCGATCCGCTTCGACGGCAACGGCTACAGCAAAGAATGGCAGGAAGAAGCCAGACGTCGCGGCTTGGACTGCGAGACAAGTTGTCCCGTCATCTTCGACAATTACCTGAAACCTGAAAGCATCCGCATGTTCGAGATGACAGGCGTGATGAACCGTAAGGAACTGGAAGCACGCAACGAGGTGAAATGGGAAATGTACACAAAGAAAATCCAGATTGAGGCACGTGTGCTGGGCGACCTTGTCATGAACCACGTAGTGCCGGTTGCCATCGAATACCAGACAAAACTGATAGATAATGTCTATAAGATGAAATCCATCTTCCCGGGAGAAGAGGCAACCAAACTCTCCGCCGAGAATCTGGCACTCATCCGGGAAATCTCTGAGCATACGTCATACATCAAGAAACACGTGGACGAAATGATAGAGGCACGCAAGATAGCCAACCGGATCACCAGTGAACGTGAGAAAGCAATCGCGTACCATGACACGGTAGACCCTATGCTGGAACAGATCCGCTACCACATCGACAAACTGGAACTGATTGTCGACGACCAGATGTGGACACTGCCCAAATACCGTGAACTGCTTTTCGTACATTAAATCCACGGCTGACAATCATCTTCACCACAGAGGCCATAAGGAGCATCAGACATACTCCGGTGTCCTTTGTGGTGAGTTTTTGAATGATCGGAACAACTTGGGAGTTCCGAATCACCTGTTTTGACATAAAGATTCGCTATATTTGTAGCATGGAATGGTTATATAATCTGTTTTTCGAACATTCAGCCCTACAGGCTGTCATCATATTGGCACTTATCACAGCCATCGGCCTGGGACTCGGGAAGATACGCGCTTTCGGCATCTCCCTTGGAGTGACGTTCGTATTCTTTACCGGCATTCTGGCGGGACATCTCGGATTTTCAATCGACCCACAAATGCTAAGTTATGCGGAAACCTTCGGACTGGTCATCTTCGTCTATTCTCTCGGACTTCAGGTCGGTCCCGGATTCTTCAGCTCGTTCAGATACGGAGGATGCCAACTCAACCTGCTCGGACTGGGAGTCATCCTTCTGGGTACCGTACTGGCACTCGCACTGACCTTGGTCACTCCTGTCTCCCTGCCCGACATGGTAGGCATCCTTTGTGGAGCCACGACCAACACTCCCGCTCTCGGTGCCGCCCAACAGACATTGAAACAGCTGGGTGAACCAACCAGCGGTGCCGCGTTAAGCTGTGCGGTAACCTATCCGCTCGGTGTCGTCGGCGTAATCCTAGCCATCATTATCGTACGGAAACTGTTTGTCCGCCCGACGGATATGGAAGTACACGAGCATGATGACCCGAACCACACCTACATCGCCACATTCCAGGTACACAATCCCGCCATTTTCAACAAAAGCATACACGACATCGCCCAAGCGGGATACCCGAAATTTGTCATCTCACGGTTGTGGAGAGAAGGCAATGTCTCGATTCCTACTTCCGAAAAGATATTGAAAGAAAACGACCGGCTGCTGGTCATCACAACAGAGAAAGACGCCCCGTCACTGACGATTCTGTTCGGAGAACAGGAGAACCGAGACTGGAACAAAGAAGATATTGACTGGAATGCCATCGACAGTAAACTGATCTCGAAACACATCGTCATCTCACGTCCTGAGATCAACGGAAAGAAACTGGGCTCATTACGCCTGCGGAACACCTACGGCATCAACATCAGCCGTGTGCTCCGAAGCGGAGTGCAACTGCTGGCCACACCGGGACTTGTGCTCCAGTTGGGTGACCGCCTGACTGTGGTAGGCGAGGCTGCGGCCATCCAGAACGTAGAGAAAGTACTGGGGAATACGGTAAAGACACTCAAGGACCCCAATCTGGCATCCATCTTCATCGGAATCATACTTGGACTGGTGGTCGGAGCCATTCCCATCGCCATCCCGGGAATCAGCTCACCGGTCAAGCTCGGTATGGCCGGAGGCCCCATCGTGATGGGTATCCTGATCGGCGCATACGGTCCCCGTCTCCACCTGATCACCTACACCACCCGCAGCGCCAACCTGATGCTGCGCGGCATCGGACTGTCACTTTATCTCGCCTGCCTGGGACTGGACGCCGGAGCGCATTTCTTCGAGACCGTCATGCGCCCGGAAGGAGCGTTGTGGGTAGGAATCGGATTCCTCATCACATTCATCCCCGTCATCATCATGGCCCTGATAGCCCTGAGAGTATATCATCTGGACTTCGGGAACACATGCGGAATGCTTTGCGGAAGCATGGCAAACCCGATGGCACTCAACTATGCGAACGACATCATCACCAACGACAATCCTTCGGTAAGCTATGCCACAGTATATCCGTTGGGGATGTTCAGCCGGGTCATCATCGCCCAGCTCATTCTGACATTATTTCTCTAGAAACTTAATCTCACCGCATCATGAAAGCATATACACAAATCACTCCGGAAATGATCAGGCAGGATATCCGTTATCTGGAACTGCTGTCACATAATTTTCCTTCCATCGCTGCCGCCAGCACGGAAATCATCAATCTGGAAGCGATACTGAACCTTCCCAAAGGAACCGAACATTTTCTGGCAGACCTTCATGGTGAATATGAAGCCTTCCAGCATGTGCTGCGGAACGCTTCCGGATCCATCAAACGGAAAGTGAACGAGATATTCGGAAATACCTTAAGGGAAATGGAGAAGAAAGAGATCTGTACCCTGATCTACTATCCGGAGCAGAAACTGCAACTCGTCAAGGAAACCGACAAAGACCTGGAAGACTGGTATGTAATCACCTTGAACCAGCTGGTCAAGGTGTGCCAGAACGTATCGTCCAAATACACACGCTCGAAAGTCCGCAAGGCACTGCCGGAAGAATTCTCGTACATCATCCAGGAACTGCTCCACGAAAGCAGCATGGACCCGAACAAGCAGGCGTACATAAACGTGATCATCAGTACAATAATCGACACCCACCGGGCGGACGACTTCATCATCGCGCTCTGCAACCTGATACAGCGTCTCACCATCGACTCGCTGCACATTCTGGGCGACATTTTCGACCGTGGCCTCGGTCCGCACATCATCATGGACATTCTCTGCAATTACCACAATTTCGACATACAATGGGGAAACCATGACATCCTGTGGATGGGTGCCGCCGCAGGCAATGACTGCAACATCGCCAACGTGCTCCGCATGGCCATGCGTTACGGCAACCTGTCGGCCATTGAAGACGGCTATGGAATCAACCTGCTCCCACTGGCCACGTTCGCCATGGAGACTTATGCGAACGACCCCTGCGAATATTTCCTGCCCAAGATTGACAAGGCCGCATCCCCATTCAACGAAAAGACCATCCGCCTGATCTCTCAGATGCACAAGGCGATCACCGTCATCCAGCTCAAGCTCGAGGCGGAAACCATCAGACGCCGGCCGGAATTCAGAATGGACGACCGTCTGCTGCTGCATCACATTGACTTCAACCGGAAAGTATTTACAATCAACGGGAAAGACTATGAAATGCGCGACTGCTATTTCCCGACAATCGACCCGGCCGACCCATATAAGCTGACCGATGACGAAATGGACATTGTCGCCAAACTCCATCATTCATTCATAAGTAGCGAAAAGCTGCGCAAGCACATGAAATGCCTGTTCCGATACGGATGCATGTACAACGTATGCAACTCAAACCTGCTTTTCCATGCTTCCATGCCGCTCAACGCTGACGGCACACTGAAGGAAGTCGAGATTCAGGGAGAGAAATTCAAGGGGAAAAACCTGCTGGAACGGGTAGGCCAACTTATCCGCACGGCCTATTTTGCGGAAGACGACCATCCGGAAAAAGCGTTCGCAGTAGATTTCGTCTGGTACCTCTGGTGCGGAAAAGACTCTCCGGCCTTCGACAAGAGCAAGATGGCCACCTTCGAACGTTATTTCCTGACCGACAAGGAAACACATAAGGAAATCAAAGGCCATTATTACGAACTGAGAAACCGGGAAGACATCTGCGACATGATTCTGGATGAGTTCGGAGTGGAAGGAGAACACCGCCACATCATCAACGGGCACGTGCCGGTGAAGGCGGTGAAAGGCGAGAAGCCCATCAAAGCCAACGGCAAGCTGATGGTCATCGACGGCGGATTCTCAAAAGCATACCAGCCTGAGACCGGTATTGCAGGATATACACTGGTATACCACTCACGAGGATTCGAACTGGTGCAACACGAGCCGTTCACTTCTACGCAAAAAGCCATTGAGGAGGGTATCGACATCAAGTCGACCACACAGATCGTGGAACTGAGCAGCAAGCGCATGATGGTGAAAGACACCGACAAAGGAAGGGAACTGATCATCCAGATCGGTGACCTGAAAAAACTGCTGGTAGCCTACCAGAACGGACTTATCAAGGAAAAGCCGGCCAACTGACACTTGACCTGAAACAGAAAGCAGAGGCACAAAGACACAGAGTTCTCATTTTGCAGTCCGCAAGATCCTTCTCTGTATCTTTGTGCCTCTATGCTTAATCCCTATTTTCCTCTCTCCTTATTCCGGAAGCCGGAATGAATAGACATTGCCTCCATAATCGGCCACAAACATACGTCCTTCCGAAACCGTCATCGAAGAGAATACAGGCGCGCCGAGAGGCTGCTTCCAAATGACACGTCCGCTCTCGCTGTCCACTCCGTACAGAACACCGTCCGCACCGCCGAAATAAACCGTTTTTCCGGCCATCACAGGCGAAGCATCCACCGTGGCCGACGGATGACGTGAATACGGAGAAGTATAGACCAGTGCCGGAAGTGTCTGCACATGCCATGCCTCTTCCCAGGTCTCACGGTCGAGGGCCACCAGTCCACGACCCTGTGTTCCGAACACCACCAGTCTGTCAGTCACCAAAGGAGTGGAATTGGTATTGGCACTGTAAGGCAATGCCTTTTTCATGATGATATGCCCCGTTTCGGGTTCAATTACAAAGAAAGCGTTTCCGGAGGCCATGTACAACAGCCCGTCCACATACGCCGGAGCCGCTCCCCTTTCCCTGATATCCGCCTGCTCCAGTTTCCAGAGCTGTCTGCCTGACGACAGGTCATTGCCATAAAGCCCGCTCCATTGCGTACCCATGACAACCACATCGCCAGCCACAACCGGACGTGTCGTAGAGGCCTGGTTCTGTCTCCATCCCGTATTGACCCACAACTCTTTTCCGGTCACCACATCGTATGCGGCAAAGCCACGTCCGGTGCCCGCATATACCTTTCCGTCGGCCACCGTCAGACCTTCCAGCAACAAGGGAAGTCCGTCCACTTTCAGTTTCTGTTCCCATTTCAAACCGCCTGTCTCCGCATCAATGGCATAAAGAAAGCCTTCAGCGTCCTGAGCCAACACGATGCCCGAAGCACAGGCTATCGTATTCTTCACCGAATTGCGCGTCTGATGTCTCCACAACAATTTTCCGTTGCCCGCGTCAAGGGCAAACACGGCTCCTTCCCCCTTCAAATCCTCATCCAAGGATGCGATGAACACTTTCCCGTCCGCCACAACCGGCTGTGTATAATAAAGGTTCGCCTTCACATTACTGATCCATTCGGCATGCAATCCTTCTTTCTCCGGTTTCCAGACAAACGAGGTCCGCTCCTTTGCCACCGACCCATCAGAAAAACGGGCTTGTGCCACGACAAACACCCTGCGCCCCTTATAAGTCTCCGGCAAACGGAAAGAAGCCTGCCAGTTCCAGTCACTCTGCGGAGCCAGTGCCTTTCCGGAAACAAGCGTCTTTCCGTCATCGCCCACACACGTGTAAGTGATGCCTTCCACCGGAGCTACCGTATTGTAAGCGTTCACTGAAAGCAGGAAGTTGCCGGCTTCATCCTGTACGCATCCGTCATTCGCAATCGAAGCGAATGCCAACGACTTGTCTATATAGGTATAGCGCAGACGGGTCTCTATATCCCCTTTCCGGTCCACATCCACAACACGGAAGGCCGAAGTGGAATGGTCGATGCCGCCTTTATCAAGCGTTGACGTGGAAACCGTCAGGATTTTTCCTTGCCTGCGCACGAAATGATTATGCCAATGGCCGTAGAACCATCCTTTCACATTATAGTCCGCAAGGTCCAGTTTCTCGCCGTTCCCCAGATCGAAAACAAACTCATCGGTATAGCTCAACAAATCATGGTTGAAGAAAACGACCGGCTTTCCTTCCGGCTGCCGGTCAAGGTCGTTCTTCACCCAACGGAACACCTCCTTCGCAGTGAATCCCGGCTGGTAATCGCCGCCGAGCATCGGAATCATCACGTAATGTGTGGAACCGAAATCAAACGAATAGTAACACGGCCCGTAAATGCTCTCAAACAGTTCCTCCCCATATTTCCCTTTCACCAAGTCGTGGTTGCCGAGTCCGTAGAATACAGGGCACCCCATGTTCGAGGTGTTCATGAGGCGGATATGATTCTTCAGCCCGTTCTCATAACAGATGTCGCCGGTATGCACGATGAACGCCGCATCCTCGTTGGCGGCATAGTCACGCACCTCGTTCGCCCAGTCCTCCTGGTTGACGGTGTTGAAGATTTCCGTATCCGCCACGTGCAGGAAACGGTGACTGCCGTCTGAAGCCACACGGCCTTTCCACTCCTGAAGACCAAAATCGTAACTTCTGTCCTCGCCTTCGGCACGCAGGAAATGTCCTCTGTCCGACTGATAGCCGGAAGGAGTAGTGATGAACACGAACCGTTGACGGTCGTGACCCGGAAGAGAGAAAGTCCCGTCAGCTCCGGTCTCCACCACATTCAATCCGTCCGACACACATACACCCTTCAATGTTTTCTCCCCTTTGTCATACCGTCCGTTGCGGTTGGCATCCACATACACACGCCCTTCATAGGCAGCCTGCCCGACGGTCGCCCATCCGAGCATCAGCGTCATTAAATAAACTCCTTTCATTTTCTTGATAATTTTACCTATTGTGTCATAAATCGAATTACAAAAATAAGCATTATTCATTGAAACCCCACACAATATCACAACATTTTCCGACCCACACGCAACACGCTGACAACAAGCACATTGTGCATATCCCAAAAACGCCTTGACGTTTTTTTAAAACGTAAAGGCGTTTTGGTCAAAACATCAGGACGTTTTGGATGAAACGTCAAGGCGTTTTTTCAGGACCTGGATCACTCCCATCCGAACGGTTGTTCCAGGTTAGGATTCAGCTTCACTTGAGTGAGTGGAATAGGCAAGTAATAGTGCATAGGACTCTCGAAGTGACGGGGTACCTGCTGGTACGAAGTGAAGCCGATATGTCCGTGGTCACCCTCTGTCAGATAAAAGCCGTCGTCCGTACCGTCCGCCTTTTCCAGATAATACAATGTCAGTCCGGCCTTGACATCCGCCGGAAGACCTGCCAGACGAACCGAGTCCGCCGGATTGGCCAGAATGGCCACATCCTCTCTGGCATCTCCCGTCAAGTCGATGGCTCCCAACGCCGGAATATAAGCGCCTTCATTGTTCAGAGCGAACAGGTCACCTACCGCCCAACGCTTGATATCGGTAGCCCGCAAGCCTTCACAAGCCATCTCCACGCGACGCTCACGGCGTATCTCCAGGATAACACCCCGATTTGGGCCAGACACATTAGGATACTGTTCTGCCAGCCAAGAATCCGGATTCGCGTTTGCCTGAGCCATGTCCAATCCCGGCATCTGCACACGCGTGCGAATCAGGTTGATGGAATTGTCGATGTCGCTCTGGGTCAAAGTCTCCAGTTCCGCCTTTGCCTCGGCATAAGTCAGCAGCACTTCCGCATAACGGAAAATGGGAAGAGAAGTGAAGTTACGTCCCCATCCCTGACGCAGGTTCTCATCGCGGGGATAGAACTTCAGCTGGTCGTAACATCCGAAAGTCACTTTCGGCACATAGGCGTTTCCTGCCTCTGTCTGCTTGAAGCCGGGATAAACGAAAGTCTCTGCCAGACGAGGGTCGCGCCCGTCGAACACTTCGGTAAACGACTTCGAGGCATAGTCCGGCTGGTCCGTGAACCGGCTTCCGTCGGCCATCAGATAAGACTCCATCAGGCTGCGGCTCAGCGCCCACTGCCATCCCATCACACTATGTGTGTCGTTGCCCACACCCAGAGCCTCATCCGAAGCACGCTGAAGGATGATTTCGGGATTGCTGTCCAAGGAAGGAGTGTTGAACAAGGTTCCGTAATCAGCTCCCGAATTTCCGTAAAGGGAGAACTCGCCGCTGTTCATAATCTCCTCACACGCCCACACGGCCTTTTCCAGAAAACGCTGGTAGTCGTTCTGCAATCCCAGCTCCTCATGGTATTTGCGGAAAGTACCTTCGTTCAGGCAGATACGCGCCATGGAAGCCAGCGCGGCCCAACGGCTGATACGAGTGCGCGTACCAAGCTCCTCCTTGATATGGTCTACGGAATACTGCAGGTCGTTCATCACCGAGTCCATCACCAACGCGCGCGGATCACACGGCTTGTACATGTCCTGATCGTCCGTACCCATCGCCTTGTTGTACCAGGGGACATCAGAATAAGTCATCACCTTGTCGGCATAAAAACGGGCACGGAAGAAACGGGCGATTCCGATGTAATGCTCCACATCCTCCGCATTGCCTTCCGTCACATTACCGGTGTGCTGCAGGAAATAGTTGATGGAACGTAACTGGCTCCAGTCATCCCACCCGCCTACATTCGAGGAGGAAATGTTTCCCGCCACCACCTGGTTGATGGTGGAACTGCCGGTATAGATGGCATCATTGTCCGAGCCGGTGTCATTATAGCTCGGGCCTATATATCCGTAAAAACCGTTTGTATAAGTCTCCAGGTCGGTCACCGTCTTGAAAAAGTCCGACTCGGTAATTTCCGTCAGCGGCGTTCTCTCCAAGAAATCAGACTCGCACGCCGTCAGGCCCAATCCAACCAGACTGATCAATATATATTTCTTGACTTTCATATCGTTTTCGTATAACTATTATAAAACTTACATTAATCTTAGAATCCCACATTGAAGCCGAAAGAGAATGTTTTCTGCATCGGATAGGTCTTTCCCGCGTCACTCGTGGTGGAAACTTCCGGATCAAGCTCCACGTCCAAATGGTTGAGTGTCCAAATATTCTCAGCACTGAAATAGAGGCGCAGGTTCTGGATACCCCACTTGGAGACTACCTTCTGCGGCAATGTATAGCCGACAGTCAGGTTCTTCAGACGCAGATAAGAGGCGTTCTGCAGATACTGGGTCTGATTCATACCCAGCTCGCTGTTTCCCTCGGCGGCGTATGCCTTCACACGCGGGAAGTAAGCGTCCGGATTATCCTCCGTCCAGTGATCCATGTTCTTCACCGTCACATTGGTCCAAGGTTGCGCATAGATACCCCAGAAATAGAAGTTGCCCGCTCCCGGATACCAGTCACGCTTGCCTACACCCTGGAAGAAAGCACTCAGGTCGAACCCTTTCCACGCCGCATCGATATTGAAGCTGTACGGCAGACGAATACGGCTGTTGCCGATTTTCTTGCGGTCACCCGGATTGGCCAGAGTCTTGTCGCCCCAAGTGATCTTGCCGTCACCATTCAAGTCCTTATAACGGGTATCACCGATATAGAAACGGTACGACTGGTCGTCCTCGCCCACTTCCGTCTGGTCCAACGCATCCAGTTCCGCTTGGCTGGCAAAACGTCCGTCGTTGACAAATCCCCAGATTTCACCGACTTCCATACCCACATAATAATTGTCTATCCGGGAAGTCTCGCCTATCTTGTTTCCGTTGTCATCATAAAGATCCACATAATTGTCGAACTTCGTGATGAAAGAACGGCTGTCGGCTATATTGAACTTCACGCCGTAACGGAACGGAGACCCACCCAGATTGAACTGGTCGCGCCATTCCATCGACACTTCCCAACCGCGTGTCTTCATGTCGGCCGCATTCGCCAACGGAGCCGAGGCACCTACTACGGAAGGCAGTTCCTTGCTGGCTGTCACCATATTTGTCGTAATACGCTTGTAAATGTCGAACGAAGCGGTCAACCGGTTGTTCAGGAATCCCAAATCAACGCCGAAGTTGCCTGTGCTCACATTTTCCCAGGTAAAAGCCGCTGACACCAATGCCGGCTGATATACGGCAATGGGCTGCTCGCCGTCAAGAATCTGGCTGATTTTTCCGGAACTCATGGAAGCGATGTACGGATAATACACCTCACTGCCGTCACGGGTCACGACCTGATTACCCAGCGCGCCATAAGATCCTCTCAGCTTGAAGTTGCTCATGTGAAGTTTTTCAGCAAAATTCTTGAAAAAATCCTCGTTGATAACCGACCATGCGATTGAGCCGGAAGGGAAGAATCCCCACTGGCTGTTGTGCGGGAAACGAGAGGAACCATCATAACGCCCGTTGAACTCAAAGATGTAACGGTTGTCATAAATGTAGTTCACACGTCCGAAGAAACCCTGCAGAGCCAGCTGATAACGGCTGTTTGAAGCGGTCTGTGTACCTGTAGCCAGATTGATCTCTGGCAGATTGCCGGTAATCAGCAGCTCACGGGCGGAATAATTATACCGGTAATCGGTCAATTCCGAGTTGAAACCGGCCATCACGTTCAGGAAATGCTTCTCGTTGAACGTCTTCACAAAATTCGAATAAATGTTGTAGACACTGTATCGCGTATCTCTCGAAGTAAAAGAAGCGTAGTCGTTCGAGCCGAAACTTCCGGTAGAATATTGTACAGGTTCGTTCGGACCTGTCTTATACGGAACCGGCATCCAATAACGGTCGGTATTGTTGTTCGTGAAACGGAAGTTCGCATCGGCGTTCAGCGTCCATATATCCTTGATCAAGTTGAACTTGCTGCTGATGCTCACCTGCACCTCATTTACAAGATTAGTGCTCTCTCCACCTTCGGCCAAGGCGCCCAATGTACCCGCACCGTCGGAAGTCCAGGTACCGTCCGGATTCTTCGGCACGGAAAGCGAAGGAGTACGGTTGATCTGATGGAAGATGTTCGTACCCGTATCCATGACCGTCGGTGAATTGTACCGGCTGTTGGTGTAGGCGATATTCGCCCCGGCCGTCCACCAGTCCGTAAGCTTCAGCTCGGCATTCGAACGGAAATTGAAGCGCTTCAACTTCTCGTCGCCGTACTGGATCAGACCGTTTTCCTGATAATAGCCTCCTGACACATAGTACGACAGTTTCTCGTCTTTTTTCGAGATGTTGAAATCAGCCGTATAAGTGGCCGCCGTGTTTCCAAAAGCCTCACTCTGCCAGTCGGTCGATCCATAATAAGCCCACAGATTGCTGTTGGTCGGGTCTGTCGCGATGACAGGCAGACTCGGATCGTTCTTCATCTGTGTGGCGTATTCAATCTGCTGCTGGCTGAACAAGGAGGAATAAAGCGGACGGGCCGCCTCGTTCTTCATCTCCATCACCGTCACCGGATCGGTCACATATTCCGGATGCTCGCCACGGGTACGGAAACCGAAGTTGCCGCTGGCATTGATCTGCAACTTGTCGCTCTTGGCACGTTTCGTGGTGATCAATACCACACCGAATGCCGCACGCGCACCGTAAATGGCGGCAGCCGAAGCGTCTTTCAGTACGGATACATTTTCGATATCCGACGGATTGATACGGGCCAGTTCGGCTGCGCTCACCGGCACATTGTCAACCAGGATAAACGCGTCGTCGCCGTTGATGGAACCCATACCACGGATATTCAGTGAAGGAGCCTCGTTGGCACGACCGCTTCCACGCGAAATGTTCAGGTTAGGGACCAGACCTTGCAAACCGACATTGATGTTCGTGATGGGCCGGTTGACAATATCCTCATCACCGATAGCCTGTACCGCACCGGAAAGGTTCACTTTCTTCTGCACGCCATAACCTACCACAACCACCTCGTCCAGCGACTGGGAATCCTCCTTCAACGTAATGTGGAGTACAGTCTGTCCGCCGACACCGACTTCCTGAGTCACATATCCGATATAGGAAATCTGCAGCACGGCATCGGCAGGCACATTGACCAACGTAAATTTACCGTCGACATCTGTCACCGTACCTGTTGTGGTACCCTTGACCACGACATTCGCACCTATTACAGCACCGTACGCATCAGTAATAACACCGCTCACGGTCTTGCCCTTCTGCTGAAGGATGTTCACACTCCCAACACCGGCGTCTGAAGCCTCCGGCACCCCGCTTGCTGAAGCGGCCTGGACAATGCCTGCGGAGAACAATACGGCCCCGAACAACGATTGCCTCATCAAATTCGTAAACATGTTTTCTTTTTTCATGTAATTAAACAGTTTTTAATTCGGAGGCAAAAGTATTCTGCGGGTATAACAATGGCCCTACATAAATAAAAATAAATATTACTTAAATACTACATAATGGTTACAAGAGACTGAGCATAAAAAAACGGCAGGACATCCTTCCACAAGACATCCTGCCGCCCATCTATCATATCCAAGCTCCTACTCCGGAGCGATATTCACACAAGCCTGTTGGTATTCACATCCGGAAACACCACAGTGGGCTTGAAATGTTTCGCTTCCTCAAAATCCATCAGCGCGTACGACATGATGATCACCACATCGCCCACCTGGACCTTGCGCGCGGCCGCACCGTTCAGACAAATGCATCCCGAGCCGCGCTCACCCTTGATGATGTAGGTTTCAAAACGCTCTCCGTTGTTGTTGTCGACAATCTGCACCTTCTCTCCCGCAATCATATTTGCCGCATCCAGCAAGTCCTCATCAATGGTGATGCTCCCCATATAGTTCAGGTTAGCCTCGGTGACCGTCACACAATGCAACTTCGATTTCAACACTTCAATCATCATGACCTTCTCACTCTTTACATTTATATTTGATATTGTCTATCAGACGGACATCTCCGCAGAACACGGTGATACAGCCCACAATATAATCACTCTCATCCCATGCATGGACAGGCTGCAACGTATTTCCGTCAACGATCTCAAAGTATTCCAGACACAAGCCTTCCGCACGACTGATGCAATCTTCCACAAATTTCCTTGTCTCTGACAAGACATGGGTCTTCCCGTAATCGACGCTCGTGAACAACGCCTTTGAGATTTGCAGAGCCTGCACGCGCTGCTCCGGAGTCAGACGAGCGTTACGGCTACTCAGCGCCAGTCCATCCTCCTCACGCACGATAGGACAACCCACAATCTGCAGATCGAACGGATACTTACGTACCATCTCACGTACAATAGCCAGCTGTTGGAAGTCCTTCTCGCCAAAATAAGCCCTTGTAGGACCGACTATCAGGAAAAGTTTGCTGACAATCTGGCAAACGCCGTTGAAATGTCCCGGCCTGTACTTGCCTTCCATCACCGTATCAAGAGGCGGATAGCTGAACACCCGGGTATCCGGTTCCGGATAGATTTCCTCTACCGACGGTGCGAACACAAAAGTGGCGCCATACTCTTCGAGCAACTTACAGTCCGCATCAAGCGTACGCGGATATTTCAGCAAATCATTCTTATCATTAAACTGGGTAGGATTGACAAAATCACTCACCACTACCACATCGTTTTCAGCTACAGCGCGTTTCACCAATGAAGCGTGACCTGCATGCAAGGCCCCCATCGTAGGGACCAAGCCGATTGTCTTGCCCTCTTTACGTAACGGGGCCAACTCGGCACGAAGCTCATTAATCGTTTGAACTAACTTCATTTTATTCTCAGTTTTATTGGTAGATTCTAAAAACGGGTGCAAATTAACGATTTATTTATCAGATAATGAAAAGAAAACTCATTTTCTTTTCTCTTTCCTCTAATGGGAACCCCTCGGAAATGCATTTTACAGGCAAAGTAATAATCCTGTAAATCAGAACATTAACATACTATAAGGAATAATAATCGGAAAGTAGAATGGGATTTATGCCGTTTTTTTCGTAAATTTGCACATCTTATTGAGTAAGTAAAGACTAGATATGAGCGCGAAAAAAGTTTTATTCATTACACAAGAAATTACTCCGTACGTACCAGAAAGCGAAATGTCCCTCATGGGACAGAATCTACCCCAAGCCATACAGGAAAAAGGTTATGAGATCAGGACTTTCATGCCTAAATGGGGGATTATCAATGAACGCAGAAACCAACTGCACGAAGTGATACGGCTGTCGGGAATGAACATCATCATTGACGACACAGATCACCCGCTTATCATCAAAGTCGCTTCCATACAAGCTGCACGCCGGCAAGTGTATTTCATTGACAATGATGACTATTTCCAGCACCGGCAGATGACTTTTGACGAAAAAGGGAATGATTATGAAGACAACGGCGAACGCGCCATCTTCTATGCCAGAGGTGTTCTGGAGACAGTCAAGAAACTCCGCTGGTGTCCTGATGTCATCCATTGTCATGGATGGATGACGGCTTTGGTGCCACTCTATGTAAAAAAGGCCTATTACGACGAGCCCTCGTTCCGCGACTCAAAGGTCGTCTACTCGGTATACAATGAAGGCTTCAAGTCCACATTGGCTCCGGATTTCGCCAATCAGGTGTCATTTAAGGAAATCAAGAAAAACGACCTCAATATGATCAAAACTCCGGTCGATCTGGAAAATCTGGACAAACTGGCCGTTACCTATTCCGACGCCGTGGTCCAAAACAGTGAGACCGTCAACCAAAAGGTGATGGACTATGCCCACAGCCTGAATATCCCGGTAATGGACTACCGGCAGCCGGACGCCCTGGCCGACGCATGCGACACATTGTATGAGAAGATACTGGGCAACACAGAAAACAAATAAAGAACAAACAATTAAACGAATAGAATGAAACTGAAGTTCTTGGCGACAATAGGATTTGCCGCCACCCTCTATAGTTGCGATGACGCCACGTCAGGAATAGGTGACTTTCTCGCCAATACCGACGAGATAAACGCTTATTCCATGTCGTTCAAGGCTACTACCAACACGATCAAATTTGAAGACCTGAACCCGAAAGGTGTCTATTCACGCACGAACAGCGCATATCTGGGTAAGTTCACCGATATGGATTTCGGAACCTTCAGCGCGGATTTCATCACCCAGATCAACTGTCCTGAAAACTACAGTTTCCCGGATAACCTTCAGGAAATCGAGGAAACCACTCTTGAGTTGTACTACAACAGTTTCTATGGTGATCCGAAAGCCCCGATGCGCGTAAGAGTGGACATGCTGACACAACCGATTGACGATGACGGCACAGACCCCTCACTCTACTACACCTCGTATGACCCGACATTGTTCTACGATGCCTCAGCCTCCCCTCTGGCCGAGAAAGACTATACGGCAGCGCCCGATACGGCAACCATACATTCAATTGTAATAAATCTGGACGAAAACAAAAAAGATTTCGGAAGTTCGGAAGAAATGACTTTCAGCCAATGGGTGTTCCAAAAATACAAAGAAGACCATAATAACTTTAAAGACGCACATGCGTTCATACATAATGTGCTTCCCGGTTTTTATGTACACAACACACATGGGGAAGGCTCTGTGGCATACATCTACAGCATTTGGCTTCGCATGAAAGCCAAATATCTTACCCAAAGCTCATCCGGGAAGACAGACTCACTGGTCACCGCCTATATCCCATTTTCGGCCACACCGGAAGTCTACATGTCCACCCGGCTGGAAAACTCCGACAAGTTGGACAATCTGGTTCAGGAAAAGACACATTCCTATATAAAGACTCCGGCCGGATTATGTACAGAAGTGAAACTTCCGGTAAAAGAGATGTACGAAAAGTTAAGCAACGATACACTTAACTCCGTATCCATTACTTTCACAAAACTAAAAGAGATCAGCGAAAACTCAAATGAAAGTCCGTATAAGATGGGAATTCCCAAAAACATGCTGTTGCTACGCAAAAGCGAAGTGAATGCATTCTTTGAGGAAAACAGGAACTACGATGACCGCAGTTCGTTCATCGCTGAATTCAACGAAGACAGCTATTCCTATTCGTTTACACGGCTAAACCGCCTCATCAGCCAGATATTCAGCGACATGAGAACAAAACCCGAGCCTGCGGAAGGATGGGATGAATATAATAAACTCGTCCTTATACCTGTAACAGCAGAATATGACGCGCAACAGGAATACATCATAGGTCTCTCTCACGATTTGGAAGTGAATTCCGCAAAACTGATTGGAGGAGAAAACGGCGAGAAACTGGATGTAGAGGTCATTTATACCCGACCGACCATTGAAAGATAAAATCTAACCTGATAAAAAGGAGGAGTCCCTTTCCTGATCCCGTAGAATACGGAACACGGAAGGGACTCCTCCTTTTTATACCAAGCCAAAAGTCCGGTATCGGACAGGACTCAAGGGATATCCAACAAATACCCCTTGAACGAAGCGAAATCCTTGCCCAACTGAATGCTCTGTTTGGTACCTCTCATAAACGCCTGAAGCTTTTCGGGTATCTTCACTTCCGCACCGATGATGTCTTCCACCGTCTGAAGGAACTTGGCCGGATGGGCTGTTTCCAAGAATACTCCGGTTTCTCCAGGCTTCAGTCCTTCCGACAATGCGCGATAACCGCATGCCCCATGAGGGTCGAGCAGATAGCCAGTCTCATCATATACCTCTCTCACGGTTTCACGTATTTGTTCATCAGTATAAGTCGCACCACTGATTTCCGCACAGATGGCTTCATGACTTCCATGATACAAGTCGAGGATACGGGCAAAATTGCTCGGATCGCCCACATCCATCGCATTGGCGATAGTCGAGACAGACGGACGGGGATTATACTGACCGGTTTTCAGATACTGATAGAAAATGTCATTCCGGTTGTTGGCCGCAATGAAACGGCTGACCGGAAGCCCCATCCGCTTGCCGAAGAGTCCGGCAGTGATATTCCCGAAATTTCCGCTCGGCACGCAGACCACCAGATTGTCTGCCTTCCCCAGCTTCTTCAGCTGCGCGTAGGCATAGAAGTAATAGAACGCCTGAGGCAGGAAACGGGCTACATTGATGGAATTGGCAGAGGTAAGCTGCATGTGCGCGTTCAGTTCCTTGTCCATAAACGCGTTCTTCACCAGTGCCTGACAATCATCGAACGTGCCGTCCACTTCGATTGCGGTGATATTCTGTCCCAGTGTCGTAAACTGCTTCTCCTGGATTTCGCTTACCTTCCCTTTCGGATAAAGTACATACACATGGATTCCGTCGACACCCAGAAAACCGTTTGCCACCGCACTTCCCGTATCGCCCGACGTGGCCACCAATACATTCACCTGCTTCTTTCTCTCCTTACGGATGAAATAGCCCAGAAGACGGGCCATGAAACGTGCGCCCACATCCTTGAATGCCAAGGTAGGACCATGAAACAACTCCAGCGAGTAAATGTTTTCCTTCACCTTCACCGCAGGTACGTCGAAGCTCAGCGTGTCACATACGATTTGATCCAATGTATCAGCCGGAATGTCATCCCCGAAAAAAGCGTCGGCCACCCGACAGGCGATTTCCTGGAATGACAACCGGTCAATTTCGTCATAAAACGATGCCGAAAGCGGTTTGATTTCATAGGGCATGAACAGTCCCTTGTCTGACGCAAGCCCTTTCACTACCGCCTCTTCCAGAGAGGCGTCGGCAGCCTGCCGGTTTGTACTATAATATTTCATAATTGATTGTCATTGTTAGATATTCATAAACAGATTCATAAACTCATCCTTTTCCAGTCTGCCATAACCACCTTCCTGACACGACACTTCATCATACGTCTGCACCGAGTCAGGCTCGATTCCGGGATAATAGACAAGAAACGGTACCGGCTCGCTGGTATGCGTACGCAACTCGCAGGGAGTGGGGTGGTCGGGAAGCACGGCAATGGCCACCGGTTCGTCCCAATCCTTCACCGCCTCATAGACCGGTCCCACTATACGGCGGTCGAAATATTCGATTGTTTTCAGTTTCAAGGGCACATCTCCCTCATGGCCGGCCTCATCACTGGCTTCTACGTGCAGATACACGAAATCATCCGTTTTCAACGCCTCGACGGCAGCCCGGGCCTTCCCTTCATAGTTCGTGGTATATAGTCCTGTTGCTCCTTCCACATCTATGCAACGCAACCCTGCATAACGTCCGATTCCACGGATCAGATCGACCGCCGTAATCACCGCACCTTTCCCGACCGAAGGATATTTCTCGGCAAGCGGCTCCATCTTCGGACGATAACCGGGACTCCACGGCCAAATGCTGTTGGCCGGGTCCTTCCCCTCCGCAATACGTTTCAGGTTGACCGGATGGCCGGCAAGCAATTCCTGCGACTTCAAGACCAGCGCATTCAACAGATCAGCCGTTTCCTGCGCCTCATGGCAAAGGGCCTTCACCATATTCGGACGGAAAGGCTGCAATGGAATATCGTGCGGCGGTACACAGGCCAGACGCTTGTCGCCCCCTTTCACCACCAGCAAATGACGGTATTGCACGCCCGTATAAAAATGAATACGGTCAGAGCCCAATTTTTCATCCAGGCATTTAATCAATTGGTCCGCTTCTTCCGTCGTGATATGTCCTGCCGAATGATTCTTGAGCATTTCCCCTTCCACACATACGATGTTGCAGCGCATGGCCATATCGCCAGGTTTCAGTTCAACACCGATGCTAGCGGCTTCAAGCACCCCTCTACCCTCGTACACCTTCGGGAGGTCATATCCCATCACCGACATGTTGGCCACCTCGCTTCCCGGATGAAAACCGTCGGCCACCGTCTTCAGTATGCCTGTCCGCCCCATCCGGGCCAGCCGGTCCATATTGGGTGTCTCCGCATATTGCAGCAAGGTCTTGTTCCCCAGCTCAGGTACGGCCCAGTCCGCCATACCGTCGCCCAAAATAATCAGATGTTTCATAACCTTAAATGTTGGCGATGCTCATGATGTCGGCAAACACACCGGCGGCAGTCACGCTTGCGCCCGCGCCATAGCCTTGAATCAGCATCGGATATTCATTGTATCGTTCAGTTGTAAGCAGAATGATGTTGTTGCTTCCTTCCAGATTATAGAAAGGATGACGGCTGTCTACCTCCACCAGCGAAACCGTGCCTTTCCCGTCCTCCAGACGTGCGACGAAACGCCAGCGTTTTCCTTCAGCCTCCAGTTTCCTGCGGCGCGCCTCGAAGTCCGTATCCAGTCGGGTGATATTTCTCCAGAAATCATCCAGCGAACCTTCAAAGTAGGTGTCAGGTATAAAGAGATGCTTCTCCACATCTTCCTGATCCAGACGATACCCGGCCTCACGGGCCAGAATCACCAGTTTGCGTATCACGTCTTTCCCGCTCAGGTCAATGCGCGGGTCCGGCTCGGAATAACCTTCCTCCATGGCCTTGCGGATTGTCGCGCTCAGCGGCATGTCTGCACTGAGTGTATTGAAAATATAGTTCAGAGTCCCGCTCACCACAGCCTCGATTTTCAGAATCTTGTCACCGCTGTTTATCAGGTCGTTGATGGTATTGATGACCGGAAGTCCGGCACCCACATTCGTTTCAAACAAAAACTTCACCCCCCTCTGACGGGCTATATGTTTCAGTTCGGCATAGATGTCATACTCCGACGAAGCAGCCACCTTGTTGGCCGCCACCACCGAAATGTTATGACTGAGGAAATCCTTATACAAACCGGCAATGTCCTCACTCGCCGTACAGTCCACAAATACCGAATTGAAGATGTTCATGCCGATAATCTCGTCGTGAAGCACCTGGGGGGAAGAAGGCATACCTTTCTCCTCCAGCTCCTGACGGAAATTGTCCAGGTCGATGCCCGACCGGCAGAACAAAGCCTTATGCCCGTTGGCTATGCCGACTACCTTTAGATTCAGTCCGCGCTCCTGTCTCAATTTCTCCTGTTGCCCATGAATCTGCTCCACAAGACTTCCTCCTACCGTACCGATGCCGCAGATAAACAGATTCAGCACCTGATACTCGGACAGAAAAAACGAGTCATGAATCACATTGAGCGACTTGCGCAACGAACCGCCGTCCACCACAAACGAAATATTGGTTTCGGACGCCCCCTGTGCACAGGCAATCACATTGATTCCGTTCCGGCCCAATGTGCCGAACAGCTTTCCGGCAATGCCCGGCGTATGCTTCATGTTCTCACCCACGATAGCTATAGTCGCCAAACCGCCTTCCGCTTTCATCGGGAAGATTTCGCCCATTTCTATTTCCTTCGCAAACTCTTCGTTCAGCACTTCGCAAGCCAATGCCGCGTCTTCATTGCGCACACCGATAGAAGTGGAATTCTCCGACGAAGCCTGCGATACCAGAAACACACTGATACCATTTTTGGCCAAAGCCTTGAAGATACGGTAATTCACCCCGATCACCCCTACCATACCCAATCCTGTCATCGTAATCAGACAAGTGTCGTTGATGGAAGAAATGCCTTTAATGGCTTTCGACGAATGGTCAGCTTCCTGCTTGATAATAGTTCCTGCCGCTTCCGGATTAAACGTATTCTTGATGAGAACCGGAATGTTCTTGTGGCATACCGGATAGATGGTAGGCGGATAGACCACCTTCGCACCGAAGTTACAAAGTTCCATCGCCTCCACATAACTCAATTCCGCAATCGGATAAGCCGTACTGATCACTCTCGGATCGGCAGTCATAAACCCGTCCACATCCGTCCATATCTCCAGTATGTCGGCATCAAGAGCCGCGGCAATGATAGAAGCCGTATAGTCCGAGCCTCCCCGTCCCAGATTAGTCACCTCGCCCGTATATTTGTCCGTGGAAATGAATCCCGGCACCAAAGCCACGTCCGGCAACTCCTTAAACGTCTCGCGGACCAGCCGGGAAGTCAGTTCCGAATCCAGAATATGCTTGTTGTGCTTTTTCTCCGTCTTGATGAAATTGCGCGAATCATACCACACGGCCCCCTCAATCAAAGTGGCTACAATGATAGACGACAGACGTTCGCCATAACTTACGATAGTGGCGGAAGTCTTCGGCGAAAGGTCACGGATAAGATAGATTCCCTGAAAGATGTCTTTCAGTTCATTCAGCAGTTCATTCACCAGATCAAGCAGCAGTTCACGCTCCCGTCCGGCAGGAATCACCGTATATACCATCTCGATATGGCGGTTGATGATTTCCTTCATGCCTTTCTCATATTCATCATTTCCCTCGGCCGCCATTTTGGAAGTACTGATCAGTTTGTCGGTAATCCCTCCCAAAGCGGACACCACTACTATCACCTTGTCATCAATCGCTTCCACTATTTTCTTTACACTCAACATGCTGTTGACAGAACCTACGGACGTACCGCCGAATTTCAAAACTTTCATGTGCCTATCTATATTTGTGCCGCCGGAAACCCACCGTTCCGCGACAGAATTAAAAAACTAATGATATTGATTATCTGATAACGAAAATGTCTGCATCCGCAGACGCGTTTCACGTAGAAGCGCACATACATACTATCCTTACCCCCGAGGGGTCATCCCGGTAGCAGATGTGATGAGGGACATAAGCCCCATCCCCGTCAAGATGATATAAAGACAGCGTTCAGTCATATATTATTGTTTTCTCGACGGCAAATATAACAACATTTTTCTACAAACAAATGTTTTTCCCCTGTTTTTTTGCAACAGAAACGTTTTTCCCGTATCCTCCCCCTCCATAATCCCCCAATCCTTCGGCATATGACGTTCTGAACCGGAATCAATACAAAGCCACGGAGACACAGGGTGTTTGTCTTTGAGTCTGTGAAAAAGAAGAAGGTCCGTTCTGCCGGCGTGTTGTCATTACCTGTAGATTTTACAATTCCGCCAGCAGTTTTTCCTATATTCCGATGGCGACAGATTGATTCGCTTTTGCACATACCGGCTGAAATAAGACACGGAAGAGAAATTCATCCGTTCCGCGATTTCCGTCAGCGAAAGTTCCTTCCGCCGGAGCAGACGGGTGATTTCCTGCATGGTGAAGCGTTCAATCCAGTAAGAGGCAGGCTTTCCGCTTATCCTCTTACATATTTCCGACAAATAGTGGGACGTGATGCAGAGGCGCGAAGCGTAAGATTCAAGGTCTCTGTTCCGGATGTATTCACCGTTGTACAGCAATTCTATGAAATTCCGCAACAGGGAGGTGACGCGCTCCGACACTTGCAGGTCCTTGTGACTGCGTGCGTGAATGTCGTACAGGTCAAGAATATGCGCGGTCAGCAGACTGCCCAATAATTCTTCCCGGAAAAAATGCTTTTCTTCCTCCATACGCATACGCAGATATTGCAAGGCCGCCTCGCATATCCGGAGGTCCCGTTCGGAAAGTCTCATGACCGGATTCCGCAAGAGCGACAGATGTCCTATGATGCCATAATTGCTACGGATAGCTATCGAAGTGACGAATGCTTCCGAGAGGTTCATCAGGATACCTTGAAAGTCATCTGACGCTGAGAAGTCTGAAGCAAACGCCGCATTGGGCAGAATCACATAATCCCCGGAAGAAATGTTATAATGGGTATCCTGGAAAGTAAACCCCATATTGCCCTTTCGGCAAAGGATATGAATCACCCTTCCCACATACCGCAAGATGTTAAGTTCCTGCCAGACATCGACAAAAACAATCCCGTCAAATTTCGTATCACCCATTATCCGACAATCTGAATCTGTTTGCCTGCAAAAATACTCAAAAACCACGAATAGTGAAAATATTGCCCCCAATTATATAATGACAGGACAACAGGTATGCCGTAATTTTGTATCAGAAACCAAAACTCATAAGAATATGAAAGATGTAAGATTGAACAATGGCGTGATGATGCCGGCCATCGGTTTCGGCGTATTTCAGATTCCTGAAAATGAAACGGAACGTACCGTAAGCGATGCCATCGAAGTGGGTTATCGGATGTTCGACACGGCAGCTTCTTATTTCAATGAGGAGCAAGTGGGCAATGCCGTCCGGCAGAGCGGCATCAAGCGCGAGGAGTTTTTCATCACCACCAAACTGTGGGTGCAGGACTATGAACAGGAGGATGCTCTCCGTGCCTTTGACAAATCATTGAAGTTGCTCGGACTGGATTATATCGACCTCTATCTGCTTCACAAGCCATACGGCAACTATTATGCCGCATGGAGAGCCTGCGAACGGCTTTATAAAGAAGGACTTATCCGCGCCATCGGCGTGACAAGTTTCTCCAATGAACGCCTGCAAGACCTGTTCCTGCACAATGAGGTGAAGCCTGCGGTGAACCAGCTTGAAACGCACCCGTTTTTCCAGCAGCAAGCAGCCAATACATTCTTGCAGAAAGAAGGGTATTCAACATGAGGCATGGGCGCCTTTTGCCGAAGGACAGAATGACATTTGGAACAATCCCGTGCTGAAAGCCATTGCGGAAAAACATGGACGTACGGTAGGACAAGTCGTTCTCCGCTGGCTGAACCAGCGCAATGTGGTAGTCATTCCCAAGACGGTACACAAAGAACGGATGATTGAGAACTTCAACATCCTTGACTTTACGCTTACGGAAAAAGAGATGGATGCCATCGCCATGCTTGAAACCGGGAAAAGCCCGATTTATGACGATATGGACCTGGCAACGGTGAAAGGGATCGGATTACACAAGATTCATGAATAATAATCAATGAACGTATTAAACCAATAAGACAAATCAAAAATACCTCAAGCAACATGGAAACGAAATACATCGACATTCCCGAATGGGACAAGACATTTGCCCTCAGTGACAAAGTGACCCACAAGAAAGTCAGCTTCACCAACCGTTACGGCATCCGCTTGGTCGGCGACCTGTACATACCCAAAAACCATACAGGGAAACTGCCTGCGATAGCCGTCTGCGGTCCTTACGGGGCGGTAAAGGAACAGGCATCGGGCCTTTATGCCCAGACCCTTGCCGAACGTGGTTTCATCACTCTTGCTTTCGACCCGTCATTCAGCGGAGAAAGCGGCGGACAGCCCCGTTACATATCATCGGGGGAAATCTACACCGAGGATTACAGTGCGGCGGTAGATTTCTTCATGCTCCAGCCGGAGGCAGACAGCGAGCGTATCGGCATTCTTGGCATCTGCGGCTTCGGAGGCATCAGCATCAATGCCGCCGTGCAGGATACCCGCATCAAAGCCACCGTTTCATCCACGATGGGAGCGTTCGATCCTTACGACAAGGAGCAGAGGTATGAAATGCGCAGACAGCTCAACGAACAGCGCACCGCCGATCTCCTTGCCGGACGGACCAACGGACGCAGCGGCGGCGTGCCGGCAAATCTGCCCGACGATGCACCCGGCTTTATGAAAGATTACCGGGATTACTACAAGACTTCGCGCGGCTTCCACCCCCGTTCGGTGAACTCCAACGGAGGTTGGGAAAAGATAGCCGACCTGCCTTTCCTCACGTTCTCCCTGCTCGACCACGCAGACGAAATCCGTTCCGCCGTGCTTGTTGTACATGGGGAAAAAGCCTACTCGCTTCCGGCCTCACAGGAGGCTTTCGGAAAATTGAAAGGAGACAACAAAGAACTGATGATCATTCCTGATGCGAGCCATACCGACTTATACGACAGGATGGATATTATTCCGTTCGACAAAATTGAAGCGTTTTTCAGAAAATACTTGAAATAAAAACAGAAGATAAACTAACGTCGAGTTCGATATAACTCAAAACATAACAAGTTGCCCGTCTTTAACAAAACAAACGTCAATGCCGGGCTTCTTTTCAAAGAAGCAGTATGCGGCAATGGTGGAGAGGGAATTGGCAATGAAATAGTTGAAAAAACGATGTTTGGAATGGTCTTTAGCCAAACATGGTAAAAACTCTACAAAGTGGAATACTTTTCAAACATAGGGTACTTTTTTTTATCCTTTATACCATTAAGCTGATTGATTCTCCATTCTTTTGAGAAGTCTTCCAGCCGTACTCCTCGATAAGGATATTTATCACCCGATAATTTACACCTGCGTTTTATTTCATCAACAAACGAATCGGTGTACATTTCTTCCACTAAATAATACCCTACCTTATCTTCTTCCAGCGGTTGCAGAAAAACATAAGCATCAAAATTTTCCTCAAAAGTTCCATCAAGAGGAACTCCTTGATACTCCAAATCGAAATCAAAAGGCTCTTGTCCAAAAGGAGAATCAGCCAAAGCAAAAGCAACCGGCTTATTTCCATTTGTCTGAAAGACATAATCAAACAAGCCCTTCCTTATTTTCCCAAAGACATTACCTGAATTATCACCCCACACTGTATGAAGCAATACAGAATACACTTCTTTGTCCGAGAACTTCTTTCTTAGAAGATTGCCCAGGCTTGGAACACCATTGGCATGTTTGCAAGCGTGATTTCCACCCACAATAAACAGATTTCCACGCGAGTCATGATTTTCACGAATTATTTTCTCGGTCACATCAGCCATGCAAGCATCCCGATCCTGAAATGAATGGTTGTTCCAACACTTAAAATCATCTTCCGTCTGAATATCCAGCCACGACAATCCAAAATCAGGAAAAATTACCCGTATTTTCTTTGCCGGGGACAACTTTTGATTTACTTCCCAAAGAGTTATTAAGAATTCATACATTCCTTTATCATTCCAGCCATACTGATAGTCGCCTCCCAAAATATCCAACAACAACTGCCTGTTTAATTTTTCCCCGTTCAGGAATTGATTTATACGTTTCTGATTCCCTCTTTTCATCTCTAAAAATACAGTTCCCACTATCTCCGGAAACTCAGGCCTCTGTACCAACCGCTTCATCAAATCCCATGAAGGTTTATAAAAATGATGCTCTCCATAAAGAACAATCCGATGCCGCTTCAATGCGTCTAAAAGAAAATCCTCCGGTTTCTGACCATGCGACCGGACATATCGGATAAAAGCCATTGTATCTGTTGAGACATGCGATATTCGCGAAACATATCTCACATACTTGTCCAAAACAGGAGCCAGCCTTTCTTTTAACCACAATCGGCCTTCTTCAACCGACTTTACAGGCTGCTCTCCGGCGTTTACCCATCTGCCATTCTCAAGAACCGAACCCGTAAGCAAATACCTGTATTCATCTTTCCAAACTCTTAACGTAGAAATCACTCCGGCCACAGAATCATTGTAATAAACGACCTGCTTGACCTCCCGGTTCAGAATCTCCTCTCTCACTTCAGGTTTCACCTCACGATCCTTATAACTTTTGCCCAAAGGGCAGAAGCGGAAAGTAAAGATTTTATCAAAACAAACAGAATCATTGCCCTTGGCCTGCATGTAGGCAGACGCTGCAAATGCGCCTAACGGAGATGACAAATCAATCGTGTCTTTTAATTCACTTACTTTCTTATCAACCCAAACAATACGCTTGAACTCAGCTTTGACGCCTGTACCCCACAATACCAACAACCATAATATTAAAACAATTCTTTTCATTCTAATATGATATTAATACCCGTCGGCAGAACCAAGACAGTACATATTTAATTCCGACAATGGATTTTTTAAATTATTATTAGCACTTAACGATATGTCTTTGTCGCAAAGGAACGAAACAATTTTACAAGAAACCATACTTCATTTATTTTTTGTCATTTTTTAACCCACAGAATAAAAAGAACGGTCATCACCTTCTTCAATCCAGCCTTGTTCTGAATTCAAAGCTCACGAAAGCCGCTGACAAATATTTTTCCAGACCTAATCCGGCAATGATACACGGCTCATTTAACCGCAGACCAATGGCATATTGAGAAAAACAGCCATTCACCACCACGCTGCCGGAGAAGCCCTCGTTGTGTACCTTGGACTTCACCTTCGAGTTTCCGGCTCAGATGACCACTTTCTCCTGCGAGGTGCTGACCATACGGACGCTGTTCAGCAATGCTCCGCTGCGCACCAACAGGGTTCCGCGGGTGGGGCGGTAGTGCTTGCTGAGCGGTTTCCACGGCTTTCCGTTGAAATTCTTTTCGGCGAACCTGCGGCGGCTATATTC
>DWVR01000071.1 GCA_019120125.1 Candidatus Phocaeicola excrementigallinarum
CCTGAACCGGCAGCTCGCCGACATGCAGGCCGAGAACGAGCGCCTGAAGAAGGCCCTGGCAGAGCAGAAGCCCGCCCAGGAGATCGTGAACAAGGTAGTGGCCCGCAACCTGGTGATCTTCCGCATCGGCAAGAGCGAGCTCTCGAACGAGGCGCGCGCCAACCTGGGTCTGCTTGCCGAGGCCATCAAGAAGGGCGACAGCGATGCGGTGTACACCATCACGGGATATGCCGATGCCGGCACAGGCAGCAAGCGCGTGAACGAGCGCCTGAGCAAGGAGCGTGCCGAGGCCGTGTATGACTGTCTGGTCAACGAGTTCGGCGTATCCGGCTCACAGCTTCGCGTGGACCACAAGGGCGGCGTGGGCAACATGTTCTACGACGATCCCCGTCTGAGCCGTGCGGTGATCACCGTGGCCGACTGATGGTGGTTAACAACGTAACTATTTGATAAAGAAGAGATTGTTGGCGGTTTTCGTGTGGCCGTATGGAGGCTGTGCGTACCGTTTGAAATTTTACATATATATAGAGAGATTCAAATTGCTTTTTTTATTTTTCCGTACCTGATGCCGGCGGGCATACAAGGGCGGAGATTAACAATCTCGTTCGAAAGGTTCTGTCGTGAGACAGGGCCTTTTTTTGCGTCTTTTTCGAGCATGTTAAAAAATGTAAACATGCTTTATCTCGAGCCGTATTCCGTTCCGGTTGTGTACGACAAATAACAAATGGAGAGCCGTCATTGTTCATTGTCCGGGACGCTTGCGGAGGAGCCAGAATTTTATGCTATAAGACAGTAGGTATATTGGGAAAAAAATAGAGGGCTGAGCCTTGGCTTGCTAGCAGGTTTCTGATTCTTGTATGTTTTTTGCGGAACCATTGTCCCGTCCGTCATTTAGTTATATCTTTACCGGAAATTTAAGAATGGTTTATGGAAAAGATGATTTTTGCTCCCAACGTGCTGCTGGTCGACGCGGCGTGTCTTGACCGTGTGGGGGGCGATATGGCGCGGCATTTCGCGCCGGTGGTAGGCCGTGAGCTTCCCAAGGCGGACCTTGCGGTGCTGTTGGAATGTCTGGCGCTCGATGCGGGCGTGCCGGTGGGAGAGAATGAGATACAGGTGGTGTTCGTGTACGACAGCCTGAGCGCGAGGATGGATTTCTGCCGTCCTTCGGACCTGGAGAAGGAGTTGCATAACGTGGCGTTCAAGGGCCGTCTGGGGGAATTCTCCCTTTATGGCTTCCAGCCTTCGGGCATGGCTTCGCGCGAGGAGCTTTTCATGGAGACGCTGCAGCTGCTGGGTGAGTCGGAAAACGCGCGGCGTGTGGCGGTGCTGCCCGACGAGAGGGCGTACGGTGGAAAGGTGGCGGAAGCGCTGGAGAAATGGGAGAAGAAGGACCGGGTGACCGTGTTCGGTATGAATCCGCCCGTGCAGGCGTCCGGAAAGTACCGGTATGAGATGATGGGGTACGCCATCCTCCAGTCGCTGGGTATCCGTGCCGATGAGCTTTAAAGTCTGCGTGAGGTATGTCTGATTTCCGTCTGAAGGCATTCTATAGTGTGGCCAGGAACCTGAGTTTCACGAAGGCTTCGCAGGAGCTGTTTGTGAGCCAGCCTGCCGTGACCCGTCACATCCGCGAGCTGGAGAGCCTGTATCAGGTGCGCCTGTTCGACCGCAAGGGCAACTCCATCTCGCTGACGGAGGCCGGACGGGTGATGATGGAGCATTGTGAGCGGATTCTGGCGGAATACCGCCGGTTGGAGTACGACATGCATCAGCTGAACCACGAGTATGCCGGTGAGCTTCGTCTGGGCGCGAGCACCACCATCTCGCGTTATGTCCTTCCTCCCGTGCTGGCCAGGTTCACCGAAAGGTATCCTGAGATCCGGGTCTCGCTCATCGACATGAACTCGCGGCATATCGAGAAGGCGCTTCAGGAGAACCGGATTGACGTGGGAATGGTGGAGGGCGTGTTCCGTCTGCCCAACCTGCACTATGAGCCTTTCCTTTGCGATGAGCTGGTGCCGGTGGTCTCCGTCTCTGACCGTTGGGCCGCTTGTGAGGAACTTCCGCTGGACGAGTTCATACGGGTGCCGCTGGTGTTGCGTGAGCGTGGTTCCGGCACGCTGGACACCATAGAGATGGTTCTGTCGGAAAAGGGACTGAAGCTTTCGTCGCTGAACGTGCGGATGTATCTGGGCAGCACGGAGAGCATCAAGTCGTTTCTGCGCTACAGCGGTTGCATGGGAATTGTCTCGGTGTTTGCCGTCGACCGTGAGCTGCGTGCCGGCGAGTTCAAGGTGGTGGAGGTGGACGGTCTCCAGTTCAGGCGTCATTTCTGTTTTGTGACCGCGCAAGGGCAGGAGGCCGACGTGGCCTTGCATTTCATGCGGTTCGTGAACCGTTTCTTCGAACGGAAAGGTCCGGCGTCGGGTGGGGGTGTGCCGGAATGAGGGTCAGCTTTCATTTTGCGGCAGTCTCTTGTTTCTTCCCGAACTCCGGGTCGATTTTCAGCAGGGCCGTCACTCCGAAAGTGGCCAGTGTGCAGACCATGATCCAAATGAAGAACAGCCGGTAGCCCAAAGTCTCCTGCATCCAGCCGGCGATCATGCCCGGAAGCATCATTCCCAATGCCATGAAGGCTGTGCAGATGGCGTAGTGCGACGTCTGGTGGCCGCCGTCTCTGGAGAAGTAGATCAGATAGAGCATGTAGGCGGTGAATCCGAATCCGTAGCCGAATTGCTCGATGAAGATGCAGCTGTTGATGACCCACAGGTCGGACGGAAGCGCGTAGCTCATGTACACGTACACGATGTCGGGCAGGGAGATGGCCCATACCATCGGCCAGAGCCAGCGCCGGAGGCCATGGCGCGCCACGGCGACGCCTCCCAGAATCCCTCCGAGGGTCAGTCCGATGATGCCGAGCGTGCCTTGCGTGAATCCGATCTGTGCGGTGGTCATGCCCAGTCCCCCTTTATCTATGGGGTCGAGCAGGAAGGGGATTCCCATTTTGGCCAGTTGCGCTTCGGGCAGGCGGTAAAGCAGCATGAAAAGGATGGCTGGCAGTGCCTGTTTCTTGCGGAAGAACGACACGATGGTCTCCGCGAATCCATGGAAGATGTCCGAGGTGGTCGCATGGGCCGCGGCGGACCGGTCACTGCCCGGACGTGGCAGCACGAACGAGTGGTAGAGCCAGAGGGCGATAATCACTCCGGCAAGGATGAGGAATGTGATGCTCCAGGCGTAGCTGACGCGTCCGGCCGATTCCTCGAGCATTCCGGCCAGCATGATGAGCAGTCCTTGTCCGGCAATGGTGGCGAAGCGGTAGAACGTGCTCCGGATGCCCACGAACAGGGCTTGCTGGTGGGTGGTGAGTCCGAGCATGTAGAACCCGTCGGCGGCGATGTCGTGTGTGGCCGAGCTGAACGCCACGAGCCAGAAGATGGCCAGTGTGGTCTGGAAGAAATGGTCGGTGGGGAGAGTGAACGCCACGCCCGCCAGTCCCGCTCCCAGAAGGAGCTGCATGCTGACAATCCACCACCGTTTGGTTCTCAGCAGGTCGACAAACGGGCTCCAGAGCGGCTTGATGACCCAGGGCAGGTTGAGCCAGCTGGTGTAGAGCGCCACGTCGGTATTGGAAATTCCCATCCGCTTGTACATCACCAGCGACAGGACCATGACCGCCACGTAAGGGAGTCCTTCCGCGAAATAGAGAGTGGGCACCCATGCCCACGGAGAATTCTTTCTGTTGTTTTCCATCGGTTTATATGTTATGGCCGTTTTTCACTCCTCATTCAATAAAGTTTTCTTATCTCCGCTCCCTTGTAGTAATGGAGCAGGATCTCGTTGTAGTTGTAACCTTGTTCGCCCATGACGGCAGCCCCGATCTGGCAAAGTCCCACTCCGTGTCCCCATCCGGCTCCGGTCAGTTCGAACCATTCGGGCACACCCTCTTTTTCCGGTCCCTTGTCGACCACGAACGCGGAGCTGAACAGGTGGGTTTCCGAGAGGATGCGCCGGATTTCCAGCTCTTTCCCGATAATCAGCGTCTTTTCCGTACCGACGATCTTCAGGCGGCTGATCCTTCCCGATTTTCCTCTTTCCATAGGTATGAGGCCGATGATTCTTCCATAGTTGCATTTGGACTTGCGTTGTATCAGTCCGGCCAGTTCTTCTTGCGTGTATCTCACCTTCCACCGGTAGAAGTCGTCGGTCTGTTGGTCGTAGTTGTTGAGTATCTGTGAGATGACTTGCCTGTCGTGTGTATGGCAGAACGAGTCGGGCTCGCTTCGGATCCACTTCTCGGCCTGCGTCTCGTCGGTCAGGTCGGGCAGGGGGGATTCTTCTTTCGTGTCGCGTACGGATGTCAGATACGGGTAGCTCTTGTCTTCCCAGCAATAATTGAACTCCTCGCTCGCCCCTCCGCAACATTTCGAGAAGCGTGAGTCGCAGATGGTGTTCTTGTACATCAGCACCTGTCCGCGTGTCGCCTTGACAGCCTCTGCCACACTCCGGTTCGACGCGCGGGTGATTCCCTGATAACGCTGGCAATGGTCGTCGGCACATACATCGAAGATGGTGTGGTCCTCACGGTCGTACCAGCGGATATATTCGGTGTCCGTCTTTATGAACGGAAAGAAACTGTCCTGGCGCCTGTCTTTTGATTTCCGCTTTTCTATCTGTGCCAGCAGCCAGCTTCGTGAGATGACGGCATGCGCTTTCAGGAACTCCGGTGAGGAGGCGGCGTTCATTTCCGAGGAAATGACGCTGGTCAGATACTCCTCGGCCGGCAGCTGGTTGATGGCCGTGATTTTCCCTTCGTCCACTACAAGGCGGAGGGTGCCGAGGAAGGTCTGTGTTTCCTGCTGTTCCCAATGGAAGTTGATTCCGATGGTCACGTCGCGAAGGGTGAATGAGGCGTTATTCTCCAGCGGCGTGAAGGTGAGTTCCTGATACACGTTGCCGTTCCAGAGTATTCCTCCCTCGTCGAAGGTCACTTTCTGTGGTCCGCTGACGGTCTCTCCTTTGGCGAGGAATCTGGCGTTCAGCGTAAAGTCTATTTCCAGGGCATTGACAATGCCTACATTGATTTCCGGTTCTTTCATTGTTTTTCCAGTATTTGACACACTCACTGTTCTTTTCCAAGACTTACTTCCTGATAAATCTGAAGCAGTCTCTCTTCATTGATTTTCTCGAAGTCCTCTTCTCTGGCGGTCACGATGATTCCACCCATGTCGAGTGCGCCGGGACTGACCAGCAGCTGTTCCGGACCTGTCGCCGTATAGCATTTGGGCCGGTGTACGGCACGGGGAAAATAGGCGAGCGTGAACCCGTGGACGGGATCTTTCCAGGCAAACAGGTTGTATCGCGGTTCCGGTTCTCCCTCATGCGACGGCAGGGTGCGCAGGTAGTCTGTGACAAGTCGTACGCTGGTGGCGGTTCCCTTGTCGGTGACGAAGGCACGGATGGGACATATATAGCTATGGATGCGGTACGCGATGCAGGAGCCGCCGTTGTCCAGTCGTTCGTATCCGCACTGGTCCGCCTCAAGAAGCAGTCTGTCCCATTCGCGGATAAATGGCACGTCGGTCTGTCGGGCTGCCTGGAAATGGAAATGGTCGGGGGCTGAGGCGCCGCATCTGGCTCCGTTGTAGAATACGGTATATCCTTTCTCGAAATGATTGTCCAGCCATTCCACCAGCCGTCCGGGGAGCTGGCGGCTTTCTTTTCCCGCCAGTGTCTGCCATTGGTGGCATTCGCTTGAGATGGTGAGATGCCCGGGCAGGATGGGGTAGGGGTTCACACGCAGGCTGAACGGCTCGTCGAGTCTGATGCGAAGGCTGTCCTGTTCTTCCGGTTTGTTGCTGACGCACAGGAAGCACGGTCGGGCTTCTACGGATTCCTTGTCCAGTCTCGCGCAGGTGGAAAAGGCTCTGGCCGGGTTGAACTGCACCAGAATCTCGTTTCCTTGCAGCATGAACTTCCGGATACGGACATGGTCCAGCGCCTCGTGGTTTTTCCGCGCCAGTTCCCATTTGTCCAGTTGTGACGAGATGAACGCTTCGCCGGAAATGTCGGGAGCGGGATATGTGTATGACAGCGGGTGGGCTGCCTTCTCTTTCCTGCGGCGGATCTCCAAGGTGCGCAGACTGTCCTTGTAGCTGTTGTTGCGGTTCACCTTTTCGATGCTTAGCGCGGCATCGGAGTTCCCTTCCCAGCGGCGGCACAGATAAAGCACATCGAAGATACGCCCGATGCGGTAGTCGCGTGAAAAGGCCAGTCCCAGCGCGTAATCCTCTCCGTAGCTGGTGTTCGGCACGCGGATGGTACGGAGCAGGGGGGTATAGAACGCTCGCGGTGCTCCCAACCCGTTGATGCGTAGCGCGTTGTTGTGTCCGTTCGTGTCGGTCCACTCTTTATGGTCAATGACACCGGGAGGGAGTGTGTTCAGGTTGAAGTCGGTCATGCGGTATGTGCCGACCACCATGGCGCAGCGCTCCTGACGGAACTTGTCGACAATGCGTTGCAGGGTGTCGGGACCGCTGTACAGGTCATCGCTGTCCAGTTGCACGGCAAAGCGTCCGCATGCAGGGTGGTGCACCGCCATATTCCAGCATCCTCCGATGCCCAGATCCGTGCGTGAGGGGATCAGGTGGATCACTTTCGGATTGTCCGCGAACTGCCGGATGGATTCCGTAGTTCCGTCCGTGGAATGGTTGTCGACAATGATGATGTTGTACGGGAAACTTGTCACCTGTCCAAGGGCGGAAAGGATGGCATCGCGGATGGTACGGACACGGTCGCGCACCGGAATGATGACGGACGCCTCATACTCGAACTCTCCTTCCTCCGGGGATATAAGTCGGCCGGAAGGCGGAAGATATGCCTTGATGTCTTTCAGATAATAGGTGAAGGCGGTCTCACGCTCCAGCTGTACGGCCCTGTTTCTTGGATCCACGTAGTCGAACTGCTTTTCTCCGGATTTGCGTAGGTCTGTCTCTGAGCAAGTGTAAAGGTATTCACGGATGTGGGTCAGCTCACCCATGCCGGACAATGCCAGACGCAGGGCATACAAGGCGGAATATCGGTATTCCGGTTGGGCGGAGATTTTCCTGCAGGCTCTTTTCAAGGCGTCTGTCCTGATGAGGAGCAGCGGACCGAAGTCGAAATCGTCGCGTACGCTCCCTTCCTGATAGTCGATGACCGGATGGGCCTGTATGTTTTCCCCGTTTTTCCGGTAATGGTCGGAGTAGGCCATCACGCATTCGGGGACATGCAGATAGTCGCACATCCGCTCCAAGGCCATATCGCCCAGACTGAACTCTTGGGAAGTGATATATAGTAAAGTATAGGGAGTTTGGGTGAGCTCACAGATTTTCTGCAGTGTTTCCGTGTGGTCCAATGACCTGGAAGAAAGCACGGTGCAGCGGGAAGGAAGGGTGCTGGTCTCATCCTTCTGTTCCGAAAGCAGGAATATTTGGTCGATGCACGGCTGTCCGCATAATTGCTCTTTTATGCTATCCAGTTGACTTTCAGAAAGGTAATATAGGAAGCAGGTAATGTTTTTTTTCATGGTTTATGCATTTATCCTGACAAAGATAGGTATTTATCTTAATTTTTTACCTAACTTTGTACGCTAATTATATGGATTAAAAAAGGAACGACTATGGTGAAGACTCCTTTGTTGGGGAGAACGTTGGACGAGTTGAAGGAAATTGTGACGGGTTTGGGTATGCCCAAGTTTACGGCAAGACAGCTCGCGTCGTGGATGTACGGGAAGAAAGTGCCGTCGATTGACGGGATGACCGACCTTTCGCTCAAGAACCGGGAGCTGCTGAAGGGGAGTTTTGAGATAGGATGCAGTGCTCCGGTCCAGGAAATGCGTTCGGTGGACGGAACGGTGAAGTATCTGTTCTCTACTCCCGAAGGGAATTATGTGGAGTCGGTGTACATTCCCGAGGATGGCCGCGCCACGTTGTGCGTGTCGTCGCAGGTGGGATGCAAGATGAACTGCAGGTTTTGCATGACCGGCAAGCAGGGATTTTCCGCCAACCTGACCGCGGCCCAGATATTGAACCAGATCTATTCCATTCCCGAACGGGAGACGTTGACAAACGTTGTCTTTATGGGAATGGGCGAGCCGTTCGACAACCTGGATGAGGTGTTGCGTGCGCTTGACATTCTTACTTCGGATTATGGCTGGCAGTGGAGTCCGAAACGGATTACAGTCTCGACCGTGGGACTGAAGAAAGGGCTGGAACGTTTTCTGGAAGAAAGCGGATGCCATCTGGCCGTCAGTCTGCACTCGCCCTATCCGGTGCAGCGCCGGGGACTGATGCCTGCCGAAAAGGCGTACTCCATCACGGAGATTGTGGAGGTGCTCCGCCGGTATGATTTCAGCAAGCAGCGACGTCTGTCGTTTGAATACATCATGTTCAAAGGAGTGAACGACAGCCTGATATATGCCAAAGAGCTGTTGAGGCTGCTCCGTGGCCTCGATTGCCGGATGAATCTGATCCGTTTTCATGCCATTCCGGGTGTGGATCTGGAAGGAAGCGACGGGGAGACGATGCTCGCTTTCCGTGACTATCTCACGAAGCATGGACTGTTCTCCACCATACGTGCGTCGAGGGGAGAGGATATTTTCGCCGCTTGTGGCATGTTGTCGACAGCCCGGAAGCAGGCGGAGAAGAAGTGATGTCAGAATAATATAAGAACTCATGATATGGAAAATAGACGAATAAAAGTGGGTGTCACCCATGGAGATATTAACGGAATCGGTTATGAGGTGATTCTGAAGACATTCTCCGATCCGGTTATGCTGGAATTGTGTACGCCGGTCATTTACGGTTCGCCGAAGGTGGCGGCTTATCATCGGAAGGCGATGGATATACCTGCCAGTTTCAGTATCGTCAATTCTGCGGCTGAGGCACAGGACGGACGGATGAACGTGGTGAACTGCATCAACGAGGAACTGAAGGTGGAACTTTCCAAGGTTTCCGAGGAAGCCGACAAGGCGGCTTTCGCGGCTCTCGACAGGGCGGTGAAAGACTATCGTGACGGTCTGTTTGACGTGTTGGTGACCGCACCGGCCCACAAATATACAGCTCCGGCAGATGACCTTCATTTTGAAGGGCATGCGGAATATCTGGAATCGCAGGCGGGCGAAGGGAAAAAGGCGTTGTCCGTCATGGTGAGAGGTGACCTCCGTATCGCTTTGGTCACAGGTCATATCCCTGTGCGTGAAGTCGCGGGCTCTTTGTCCAAAGAACTGGTGATGGAGAAGATAGCCGTCTTCCATCGTTCCTTGAAACAGGATTTCGGCATTGACAGTCCCCGTATCGCGGTGCTGGCACTGAATCCTCATGCGGGGAAGCATGGACAGATGGGCACCGAAGAGGAAGAGATCATTACTCCTGCCATGAAGGAGATGACAGCCAAGGGAATACAATGTTTCGGCCCTTATCCCGGAGACAGTCTGATAGGTTCGGGCAACTATACGCATTTCGACGGTATCCTGGCCATGTATCACGACCAGGGCATGCTTCCTTTCAAGGCTTTGGCCATGGATGAGGGAGTGGGTTTCACGGCCGGACTTCCGGTTGTACACACGTCTCCCGTCCACGGGACGGCATACGACATTGCCGGAAAGGGTGTTGCGTCGGAAGATGCGTTCCGTCAGGCGGTATATCTTGCGATGGATGTATTCCGGCACCGTTGTTGGGAGAAGGAAATCTCCGCAAGGCCGTTGCGCAAGCAATATTACGAGAAGAAAGATGACAGTGACAAACTGAAATTGGATTCACCGGAAGAAGATTGAAGATGAAATTTGCCATTATTTCCGCCGGGGAGGGTTCCCGGCTTTCACAAGAGGGTGTCCAACTGCCCAAACCTTTGGTACAGGTGAACGGGTGTGCCATGATTGACAGGCTGATACATATTTTCGCGGCGAACGGAGCGGACGAGGTGGTCGTGATCATCAATAATGAGGTGCCTTTGACCAAGCAGCATCTTGCGGAGCTGGAGAGAACTTCGGAAATTCCCCTGAAAGTGGTGGTCAAGACCACTCCCAGCTCCATGCACAGCTTCTATGAGTTGAGTCCGTATTTGAAGGATGACCGCTTCTGCCTGACCACGGTCGATACCATTTTCCGTGAGGACGAGTTCGCCCGTTTCATTGAAGCCTTCAAGACTTCCGATAAGGACGGCATGATGGCGGTGACTGATTATGTGGACGATGAGAAACCTTTGTATATAGGGACGGACGACCGGCTGGACATTACCGGATTCTACGATACGGCCATGCCTGACACGAAATACATTTCCGGAGGAATCTATTGTCTGACCCCAAAGGCGATAGACACGTTGGAATATTGTATGAGGCACGGAATGTCACGTATGAGGAATTTCCAGCGTCAGCTGGTGGCCGACGGGTTACGGCTGGAAGCCTATCCGTTCTCCAAGATTCTGGATGTGGATCATGCCAGTGACATTGTAAAGGCAGAAGAGTTCTTGAACAGAAAAGATTGACAGACTTATAACGAAAGAATAGAAAAAAGACAATCATGCAGGGAAGAGGAAAGAAGATTCGGGTGGTAGGCGTGAGCCGTGGAAACGAGTTTTCACCGAATCATGTGGGAAACGATGCGGCCATCTTCAGACTGACGGCGGAAGAGCTGGAAAAGAAAGGGTGTGAGGTGGCATTGTTTTCTGAAAAGGAATTTGTCGGGCGGCAGATTCAGGCGGACTTTATATTTGATATGGCCAGGGACAGAGCTGCGGTGGCGCGTCTGAAAGAACTGGAGGACGCTGGGGCGTTGGTCGTCAATTCCGGGTATGGTATAGACAATTGCGTGCGGAAGGCGATGACCGAACTGCTCATAGCCGGAGGCATACCTCATCCGGAAAGTTTCATCATTTCTACGGAGGAGAAGTTCACACCGGATGTATTCCCGTGTTGGATCAAGAGAGGCGATTCTCATGCCATGGTGAAGGAAGACGTGGTGTATGTGGAGTGTAGGGAGGAAGCCGAGGTGGTAATGGCCGATTTCCGCCGGCGGGGTATTCCGGTGGCCGTGGTGAACGAGCATCTGGTGGGCGACCTGGTAAAGTTCTACGGTGTATACGGTACGGATTTTTTCTATAGTTTTTATCCTACAGAGCAGTCGCACAGCAAGTTCGGACTGGAAGCGTTCAACGGAGAGACGAGAGGGTTTCCTTTCGACGTAAGTCTGCTCCGGAAATACGGTAACCGTGCGGCGGAGGCCTTGAATGTGCCGGTCTACGGAGGGGATTGTGTGGTGTCGTCCACAGGTGAGATTCATATCATCGATTTCAATGACTGGCCGAGTTTTGCCCGTTGCCGGGATGAGGCCGCCCCCAAGATAGCCGAGTGTATCTATAACCGTATCATGGCAAAACTGACAACAGATGGGCATGAATAAGGAGAAGAAAGGTCTTGAGGCTTCATTCAAGTCCATGGATACCGAAGAGTTTCTGGATATCCATTTCAACCGTCCGATAGGTTATGTGTGGGCTTTGTTCTTCAACAGGTTCGGGGTACATCCCAATGTGGTGACTGTCTTGTCAATCTTTCTGGGGATAGGTGCCGGAGTGATGTTCTATTATCCGGACATCAAGCATACGCTTGCGGGCATTTTTCTGTTGATGTGGGCCAACCATTATGACAGTTGTGACGGACAGTTGGCGCGCATGACCGGGAAAAAGACCCGTTGGGGACGTATGTTGGACGGTTTTGCCGGTGACATCTGGTTTTTTGCCATTTATTTCGCCATCTGCCTGCGTCTGACTTTCCAGCCGCTTCCTTTCGGCATCGGTGCGGAAAATGGCGCGACGTGGGGTGTGCTTATCTGGATTATCGCGGTTTTTTCGGGTACGGTATGCCACAGCAAGCAGTGCGCGTTGGCCGATTATTACCGGAATATCCATCTGTTTTTCCTGAAGGGAACATCGGGAAGCGAGCTGGACAATTTCAAGCAGCAGCGTGAGATATTCCACAGCCTGCCGTGGAAAAGGAATTTCTGGTGGAAGATGTTCCTGTATTTCTATGGGAACTATACGCGCAAGCAGGAGCATATGACTCCCAATTTCCAGCGTTTTTATGCGTTTGTTCAGCAGAAATACGGAAACGATATGCCTCAGGATCTGCGTGACGAGTTCCGCAGGCTCAGTCTGCCACTGATGAAATACACCAATATCCTGACGTTCAACACGCGTGCCATCGCGCTTTATGTCTCGTTGCTTATCGGTGAGCCTTGGTTGTATTTCCTGTTTGAGATTGTGGTGATGACCACCATTTATGCCTATATGCATCACCGTCATGAGGCGATGAGTGCTTATCTCTATCAAAAATATGCAGAACAATGAAAGAGAAATTCCGTAATATATTCTGGTTCTTCGGAATCTTTGCCATCGTGGTGATGCTTTTCACTTTTGACATGGATTACGGGGAGTTGTGGGCGAATATCCGTCGGGCCGGAGTGTGGCTTCCGGCAGTCATACTGTTGTGGGTGGTCATTTATTATCTCAACGCCTGGTCGTGGTACGTGATTATCCGTGACGGCAGGAGCGCGAAAGTTCCTTTCTGGAAAGTCTACAAGCTTACTGTCTCTGGTTTTGCCCTGAACTATGCCACTCCATCGGGGCTGATGGGGGGAGAGCCTTACCGCATCATGGAACTTAGTCCGTATGTAGGGGTCAGTAAGGCCACCTCTTCGGTGATTCTCTATGTGATGATGCACATCTTCTCCCATTTCTGGTTCTGGCTCACTTCATCTGTCCTGTATGTGTTTGTGGGGCCGATGAACTGGGGAATGGCACTCATGCTGATTGTGGTGGTGGCTTTCTGTTCGCTGGCCATCTACTTCTTCATGAAAGGCTACAGAAACGGTATGGCGGTGCGGGCCTTGCGGATGCTTACCCATGTGCCTTTCATACGTAACTGGGCCAGAAGGTTCGGCGAGGAGAAAAAGGAGACACTTGAAAGGATTGATTCGCAGATAGCCGAACTGCACAGGCAGCGCAGGAGTACATTCTATATATCATTGGGACTGGAGTATGCGGCACGTATTGTCGGTTGTCTGGAGGTCTATTTCATTCTGAACATCCTGACTACGGATGTCAGCTTCCTGGCCTGTATCCTGATCATGGCCTTCACGTCACTTTTCGCCAACATGCTTTTCTTCTCCCCCATGCAGCTGGGAGCGCGTGAGGGAGGCTTCGCTTTGGCGACAGGAGGACTGGCCATTCCGAGCGCGTTCGGCATTTACACCAGTCTGATAACCCGTGTACGCGAATTGTTTTGGATTATAATCGGTGTGGCGCTGATGAAGATCGGTAACGGTACCAATAAAACAGATAATAAAAATGGATAAGAGATTTGATGGTATTCAAGGTATAATCTTCGATTACGGAGGTACGATTGACACAAACAGCCGTCATTGGGCGGAAGTGTTGTGGAACAAGTATGAAGAATATGAGATTCCTGTCGACAAGCAGAGTTTCAGGGATGCTTATGTGTACGGTGAACGCACGTTGGCCCGAAAGCCTTTGGTGATGCCCGAGCATGATTTCCTTGATGTGTTGTTCATCAAGGTCCGTCTGCAGATGGACTGGCTGGTGGAGGCTGGAAAACTTTCCCGTGAAAAAGTGGAGGCCTTGAATTATGTCCGTAAGGTCGCTTTGAGTTGTTATGATTATGTGCTCGAAGTCTTGCGTCATACTCGTCCTGTGATAGAGGATTTGTCGGATTATTACAGGCTGGTGCTTGTGTCAAACTTTTATGGGAACATCGAGACCATCCTGCATGATTTCGGGTTGTCTGAGTATTTTTATGATGTCATAGAATCCTCGGTGGTGGGTGTGCGGAAGCCTGATCCGGCCATCTATCAGCTGGGAGTGGAGGCGATGGGGCTTCCGGCATCGGAGGTGCTGGTCGTAGGCGACTCGTTTTCGAAGGATGTGGTTCCGGCAAAGAAAGTGGGCTGCAAGGTGGCCTGGCTGAAAGGTGAAGGGTGGGGAAATGAGGAAACTGACGAATCCTTGCCCGATATGGTCATTACCGACCTTGCCGATTTGTTACCTTGTCTATTATAAGGGAGGCTGGGATGAAAGAACGACGGATCGCACTGGTCGACAGGCAATATCTGTTGCCGTTTGTCCTGTTGACCTCTCTCTTTTTCCTTTGGGGGTTCGCTCATGCCATTCTGGACGTGCTGAACAAGCATTTTCAGGAGCTGCTTGCCATTACCAAGACACATTCGGCACTTATCCAGGCCACGATGTACATGGGGTATTTCATCATGGCTGTTCCTGCCGGACTTTTCATCACCCGTTTCGGCTACCGGAAAGGGGTGGTGTCTGGATTGTTGCTTTACGGAATCGGTTCCCTTCTGTTCATTCCCGGACAGTATTGGATGTCGTTCGACTTTTTCCTGTTCTCGCTGTTCGTGATAGGTTGCGGACTGGTATTCCTTGAGACGGCCGCCAATCCGTATGTGACGGAATTGGGTGCGAAGGAGACCGCTGCCAGCCGTCTGAATTTCGCCCAGTCGTTCAACGGTCTGGGATGCATTTTTGCTCCTATTCTGACGGGATTCCTTTTGTTTTCGGATGACAATGGGATGAGGTCCGGTAATGTGGCTCTTCCTTATACCGTGATGGGAGTCATTGTGTTGCTGGTGGCTGTAATCTTTTCAAGGGTCAGGCTGCCCGAGATCAGGCACGAGGTGGAGGTCGATGATAGCGGACGGGCGGTCAGTCTTTGGTCGCACCGGCTTTTCGTGTTCGGGCTGGTCGCTTTGTTCTTTTATGAGATTTCGGAGATTTCCATCAACAGCTTTTTCATCAACTATGTGACCGATAAGGAGTGGATGAACGCACGTGACGCGTCTGTCATTCTTTCATTCGGAGGTTTGGGGCTGTTTATGGTGGGCCGTTTCGTAGGAAGCTGGATTATGGGCAGGGTACGTGCGGAGAAGATGCTTTTCTGGTGTGCCACGGGGACGGTTGCCACTACGCTTCTTGTATTGCTTGATGTCGGATATTTCTCATTGTCGGCCTTGCTTTGCGGATATGCTTTCGAGGCTATCATGTTTCCCACGATTTTCGCCTTGTCGTTGAAAGGGTTGGGAAGCCACACCAAGAGGGCTTCGTCCTTCCTGATGATGACACCGGTAGGAGGAGCGGTAGGCCCGTTGCTCATGGGTTGGGTGGGCGACCATATGGCGATGCATTGGGCTTTTGTCATTCCGTTTGTGGGTTATGTGGTGGTTTGGACGTTTGCCCGCTATGCGCTGGTTTGCCGGAAGTAGTCATGCCACATCGGACAAATGTCTCTCTGTTGGACCCTACTCCGATGACCGCCAGTCTCTTCCAGTGGGGAGGCAGGACGGACGGGAGCTGTATGATTCCCTCTTCCGTAATCTGTAGTCCGCAAAATCCGTTCAATACCGCCTGTAGCAATCCTCCGGCTCCGGTCATGAAATAAGGATTGTTGCTGGCGGGAGTTTCAGAGAACACACCGAATGGCGGGCGCCAGTGGGGCATATAGCAGCGGCGGAACATCTCGTAGGCTTTCCCGGGATTCCCCATGCGGGCGTATTGTACGCAGAATACGGCATATGACATCATTGGTCCATTGTACGGGTCAATGCGCCCCTCATAATATTCCAAGTCTTTTCTTTGCTGTTCCGCGTCAGTGATTTTACCGAGCGGATAAGCCAGCAGGTTGACGTCTGCCTGCTTGATGGTCTCGCCCTGATAGGTGGTGTGCTCGCGTGTCACACCGTTCCCGAATTGCGGAATCCGCAGTTTCCTGCTCGTCTCATTCCATTCTTCAGGAATCTTTTTCCCACAGATTTTCCCGGCACGGCAGGCGTATTCCAGTGTCAATGAGGCCGCGGCGTTGGTGAACGCGTTGTCGGTCACTCCATTGGCATATTCGTCCGCTCCGGTCACACCCTCAATCGAATAAGAACCGTCGGGATTCCGTACGGAACGGCTCACCCAGAATTCCGCGATTTCTTTCAGCAAGGGGAATCCCTCGTTCCTTAACCATTCCTTGTCGTGTGTCACACAATAATAGTTCCAGCAGGCGATGCCCACATCCGCCGTGATGTGGTGCTCGAACGGACCGGTCAGCGCGAAAGTGGGAGTGGACTCCTCGCCCGAATCATCGCTTTCCCATGGGAACATCACTCCCCGATAGCCGTATGCCATTGCTTTCCGGCGTGCGGGAGCCAGTCGGTCCATGCGGTAGTCCAACATTGACCGTGCGATGTCGGGATGCATCAGTAGAAGAGGCGGATACATCCATATTTCCGTGTCCCAGAATATATGTCCGTTGTAACCTTGAGAGGAAAGTCCCATGGGAGGTATGCTCAGCCTGCTTCCTGCACGGCAGGAGGAGTAGAGGTTGAAGAGAGCGGACCGTACCAGTCGTTGCGCGTCGTTGTCTCCTTCTATCCGGATGTCGCTTTGCCAGAGTTCCTTCCACAAACGTTCGTGTGCTTTTATCAGCCGCTTCGGACCCTCATGTGCCATATAGACAGCCTGCCGTTCGGCCTCGTTGTATGGATCGGAGAAATCCCGTGAGGAGCAGACGCTTCCAGCCAGCGAGAAATCATATGTCTCCCCTTTCTTCAGGACGGTTGTGAAGCATAGTTCTTGAGTGTTCTTGTCGAACGTGGGCTTGATGTTCTTGCCGTTGTCGGATAGAAACGTGGAGGCCGAGGCGGTATGACGGAGTTTGTGTGCCGAGACGGCTTTCGCTTCCAGCAGATACAGGCGGTTTCCATCGGCATCCAGTTCCCGATAGTGTATGGCTGACTCTCCGTAGTCGTCAGGTGTTTCCATACCTCCCCGTACTTCCAGACGTATGTTTTCCAACGCTTCCACTTTCACTGTGACCATTCCGGAATAGGGAAGGTTGCGCAAAGCCCTCACTTCGGAAGAAACCTTCGCTTTTCGGGGTATCAGAAACTCCGTGCGGTGTGCCGCGTGCCGCATGTCGACGGTCTGTCTCCATTCCTTGATCCGGGTGGTATCTGTTGTTTCGCCGTCTATTTTTATAGTCAGTCTAAACGGGTTGATGCCTCTCATCGCCTTGCTGACCACGCCGGGAGTGGCCGCATCGAACACATGGTTGAGCATTACGTGCTCTATGTGGAAAGGCGTTTTTCCCGGTAGGATACCGATGCATCCGTTGGCCATGGGGGCGGGAGCGTATGGAGCGTGGAAGTCTGTGGCGGTGAGCTGCCACAGGGAGTCGTTTTCCGCTTTCAGGAAAGAGAAGGAAAACAGCAGGGTTACGGTCAGTCCGATAAGATACGGTCGCATATGTCAGTTCGTTAGATTTCAGTTCTCAAAGATACGAAAAATCAGGCGTGTTTCATATATGGAGACGCGGAAACACGAGGAATTCCGTACTTAGGCGGTTTTTCCTGTGCTTCCGCGTCCTTATGTCTGAAGAGTCTTAATCCTCAGCCTCAATCCGTGGGCATGTCTCAGGCTGGCAGAATCTGTGGTGTGGCCTGTCGCGGCGGCTTTCCTTCCAGTCTCCTTTCGGACGTTGCCATGCTTTGGGACCGAAGTGTCTTGGACCAGGGGTAAACACCTTTTCCAGCTGGCGCGGAGTAAGGATCTTCTTGAAAGAGCTGAAGTATTTCTTTCTGATGTCCAGCATTTTCTGTTGTCTGTCGATCCGTTCTTCCATCTCTTTCAGGATTTCCTCATCGGTGCGTTCTCCTTTTTTGCGTTCCTTCCATGCTGTTTTCATGCATTCTCTCACCGCTTCCAGATATTCCTTGTAAAGAGGGGCGAATTTGGCCGCGGTCTTGTCGTCAAGCATCAGCCGGTCCTGAATTTGTTTTGTCCGGAACTCTGTCATCTGTTCGGGAGTGAAGTTCCTGTGCTGGGGTACGGCCTGACGTTCAGCCGGTCCGGGTTGTGCGAATACACTGCTTCCGCTTACGGCCAACGCGAAAGCTAAAGCTACGAATAAACGGTTTGTTCTCATAATAGTCAATGTTTAAAAGTTGGATAATCTGTTTTTGCTTTCTCAGCGCGCTTTGAGTCTTTGACCGGCAGAGAGGGATTTGGTTTATTTCGTATAGGAAATTTTAACTTTACCGGCGATTTGTCCGGTGTTTAAATGGCTAATTTTGCAAAAAACGGACAGATATGGGACAGACCGAAGGACAGAATGATCCGCTGAAAGTCATTTTTAATTATAATAATGTGTTTTTCAGCTTTTTCTACGATGACGCGAGCGCTTGCATCCATCGTTCGCATGAATATGCGGTGAACTATGTTTATTCGGGCGAGATGTTTCTTGACAACGGGAAGGAACAGATTCACGTGAGGAAGGGCGAATGTGTGTTCATTCCTCGTGACCATCATATCACCATGTACAAAAGGTCTTGTGACGGAGAGCGCTATTGCGGCATTTTCTTGAGTTTCACGCGTAATTTCCTGCGGGAGATGTTCTATAAGCTCGACCGCTACCGGGAGGCAGCAGGTATGTCGAAGCTGGAACCGAAGGTGGTGAAACTTCCGGATACACCGGAAATAGCCAGTCTGTTCGCTTCGATGACCCCTTATTTCAATACAGATGAGAAGCCTCAGGATGATTTCATGCACCTGAAACTACAGGAAGGATTGTTGGCTTTGCTGCATATCGACAAGCGTTTCGCCACCTTGCTTTTTGATTTCAACGAGTCGTGGAAGATTGATATTCTGGATTTCATGAACAAGAACTACATGTATGAGTTTACGGTAGAGGACCTTGCCCATTATACAGGAAGAAGCCTTGCCACTTTCAAGCGTGACTTTAAGAAAGTGAGCGATCTTACGCCGGAAAAATGGCTTATCCGCAAGCGTCTTGAAGTGGCTTATGGGCTGATGAAGGAGGGAAGAAAGAAAATAATCGACGTGTATGCGGAGGTAGGGTTCAAGAACCCGTCGCATTTTTCCACTGCTTTCAAGAAGCAGTACGGCATTCCTCCCACGGCTGTCTCGGCATGAGGGATGGCTTTCGTAGGTTTGATGGAGGTCTGTCCGCTCCCATAAAACGTCTAGGCGTTTTAATCAAAACATAAGGACGTTTCAGTTAAAACGTCAGGGCGTTTTGGTCAAAACGTCAAGACGTTTTTTTAGTATGCCCTGGAGGGGGCTGCAAGTTGCTTTTAGAGGGCCGATACCTGCTTTTTCCTTGTGGAATCAGCGAACGCGTTTTTGTCCTGTAATTCTACAAAATTGTTTCAAAGGTTATACGAATTTGTGAATTATTGTGGGGGTAGGTAACTTTGCCGCCATTATGAGAAATGTGAATGTTAGAAAGGTCCGGACAAAACGTGAGATGGACGATTTCATAAGGTTCTCGGAGGAACTTTATGCGGAATGTCCCTATTACGTGCCGGATATGGAATCGGATATACGCGATACTTTCAATCCGGCCAAAAACGCGGGGCTGGATTTCTCGGAGATGCAGCCGTTTGTCGCATACGATGGACAGGGAAAACCGGTAGGACGTATTGCGGGAATCATCAACCGTCATGCGAACGAGAAATGGAACACGCGGAATGTCCGTTTCGGGTTCATTGATTTCGTGGATGACCGTGACGTGTCGGCGGCATTGCTCCATGCGGTAGAGGAATGGGGGCGGGAACGCGGTATGGAAAGCATACAGGGACCGATGGGAATATTCGACTTCGACAAGGAAGGGATGCTGGTGGAGGACTTTGAGCAGATGGGGTCCATGATTACCATCTACAACTATCCGTATTATCCGGAACACATGGAGGCGCTCGGATATGAGAAGGAAGTGGACTGGGTGCAGATCCGTATTGACGTTCCGGAAACGGTGCCGCCGAAATATGCCCGTGTCTCGCAGTTGTCGAAAGAGATGTTCGGCCTGCACGTGCGGAAACTGACAAGAAAGGATGTGGCTGACGGATATGCTCACAAGGTGTTCAGGCTCCTGAACGAGGCGTATTCTCCTCTTTTCGGCTACACGGAGATGTCCGAGCGGCAGATTGACCTGTATGTGAAGCGTTATATTCCACTGATCAATCTGGATATGGTGCCGGTTATCGAGAATGAGAAGAACGAGATGGTGGGAGTGGCCATCACGATGGGAAGCCTGTCGGAAGCATTGCGGAAGAGCAAGGGACGGCTCCTGCCTTTCGGCTGGTATCATCTGTTGCGGGCGTTGAAATGGAAACACGAAGACAAGGCCGAGCTGCTTCTGATAGCTGTCCGTCCGGATTATCAGGGACTGGGTGTGAACGCCTTGTTCTTTGATGACCTTATTCCTGTGTACAACAGGCTTCATTTCAAGTGGGCCGAGACAGGTCCCCAACTGGAGAGTAACGTGAAAGAACTGTCCCAATGGAAGCCGTTGAACCCTACGCTTACCAAAAGAAGAAGATGTTATAAAAAGAACCTATAATATAAGGAGAATAAAGTGATGGAAAGAAAAGTTGTGATAACGGGTATGGGCATCTGGTCGTGTCTGGGAACGACGCTCGACGAGGTGCGCGATTCGTTGTATTCCGGGAAAAGCGGCATCATATTCAGTCAGGAACGTAAGGATGCCGGTTTCCGTTCGCCATTATGCGCATGCATTCCGCATCCGGACTTGAAGCCGTTCATTCCACGTAACCAGAGGCAGTTTATGCCTGAAGAGGCGCAATATGCCTATATGGCCACCCGTGCGGCATTGGAGAGTGCCAGATTGGACGCCGATTATATAGCCGGTCATGAGGTCGGTATCATTTACGGCAACGATTCGGTGGCTGAGGCCACGATGCATGCCCTTGACAAGTTCCGTGACTTCAAGGATACGGCGGCTTGCGGAAGCGGTGCCATTTTTCAGTCGATGAACTCCACGGTGACGATGAATCTGGCCTGTCTGTTCAAGTTGCGTGGAATCAATCTGACGGCATCCGCCGCCTGCGCGTCGGGGTCACAGTCCATCGGTCTCGGCGCGTTGCTTATCCGCAACGGTCTGCAGGACTGTGTGGTGTGCGGAGGCGCGCAGGAAGCCAACATGTATAGCGTGGCGGCTTTCGATGGTATCCAGTCGTTTTCGGTGCGTGAGGATGAGCCTGCAAAAGCGAGCCGTCCGTTCGACCGTGACCGCGACGGACTGGTGCCTGGAGGCGGTGCGGCTACGGTGATTCTGGAAAGCTATGAGCATGCCGTGAGACGCGGGGCTCCCATTCTGGCGGAAGTGGTGAGCTGGGGATTCTCCAGCAACGGCGACCATATATCCACTCCGAATGTGGCGGGTCCGGCACGCTCGTTGGAACTGTGTCTGCAGAATGGAGGAGTGGATCCCCGGGACATCGGCTATATCAATGCCCACGCCACTTCCACCCGTATCGGTGACAGCCGGGAGGCGGAGGCCATCGCTCAAGTGTTCGGCGGTTACCGCGTACCGGTCACTTCCACGAAAAGCCAGACCGGACACGAGATGTGGATGGCGGGAGCCAGTGAAATCATCTATTCGATGCTGATGATGAAGAATAATTTTATTGCCGGAAACATCAACTTCGAGAATCCGGACGAGGATTCGGCCAAGATCAATGTATTGCCTGAAACAAAGGAGGCGCATTTCGACATGTTCCTTTCCAACTCGTTCGGCTTCGGAGGCACGAACTCCACACTGATTGTGAGGAATCTGTAAAGAGTTTCAATTCCACCATAGATTACACGGATACTGTCTCCGATGTGATATTTGAATTTGAGACAGCCCTGTGACCTGTAATTTTTTGAAAAGGGAATCCGGTGTAATCCTGATGGGAAATACATATAATTGTAAATTGTCCAACATTAAAAAAACATTGTTTATTATGACACGTGAGGAAATAGTAGAGAAAGTAAATTCGTTGTTGTCTGAAGAATTTGAAGTGGAACAGGATGCGTTCGAGCCGGAAGCGAATGTGAAGGAGACCCTTTCACTCGACAGCCTGAGTCTGGTCGATCTGGTGGCCATTATCCAGCAGACCTATAAGATCAAGATTCCTGTGGCCGACCTGCGTCAGATCCAGACATTCAACAATCTTTACGATTACATCGAATCGCACCTGCCGGCATGAAAGGAGCGGAAATCGAACGACTCATTCCGCAACGGTATCCCATCATGATGGTGGACGAGCTGCTGGAAGCGGAGGACGGAAAAGCGTTGGCCTGCCTTGAGATACGCCCCGACAACTATTTCATGGAAGAGGACGGGAGGATTTCCGAACTGGGTCTGATAGAGCATATTGCCCAGTCCGCTTCTGCCTTTGCCGGATATAAGGCACTCGGAGAAGGAGCAGACCACCCTCCTGTGGGCTATATCGGTGAGGTGAAGAAATTCCGTTGTCATTTCCGGCCTCAGGCAGGCGGCCGTCTGCTGACCACTATTACCGTGGTGGCCGATGCGGAAGGAGTCACGCTGATTCAGGGAGAAACCCGTCTGGACGGTAAGGTGGCGGCAGAAACCCAAATGAAGATTTTCATCAAACCGTGATTACCATGAGGCTCAAAGACAATTATTATCAGATTGCGGCTATCCACATGGGCAACGGACAGGGCACGTTCCATCTTCTGCTTAATCCCGATTGCGACGTGTATCAGGGACATTTTCCCGGTAATCCCGTATGCCCCGGCGTGTTCCATATCGGAATGCTCAAGGATTGTGTCAGGACACTTACCGGGAGAAAGGTTTTTGTCTCGTCAATCAGGCAATGCAGGCTGACATCTGTCGCTACTCCTGCGGCCTGTCCGGAACTGAAACTGACAGTCAGTCTGCAACCGGCAGCCGGCGGATATGACGTGGTCGCCTCATTGGAAGATGAGGAAAGGACCTACATGGAATACCGGGGCCGCATGAGCGTGGAACTGTAGACGGAGGTGCCGATGAAGTACGATGTGATTGTGGTCGGAAGCGGTCTTGGAGGGCTGGAGTGTGCCCATATCCTTGCCCGGAGCGGGCGGAGCGTGCTCGTGTTGGAAAAGGGGGCGCAGGCCGGAGGCTGTATGCAGAGCTATTGCCGGAAAGGAATGTGGTATGATACCGGATTCCACTATGTGGGAGGACTTGGCGAAGGCCAGTCGCTTCATTCCGCATTCCGTTGTCTGGGTTTGCTCCATTTGCCGTGGCAGCGTATGGACAGGCATTTCGACCGGGTGACCATCGGGAACCGGACTTTTCCGTACGCGGAAGGCTTTGATGAGTTCGCCCGTACGTTGGCGGATTATTTTCCGGCCGAACGTCGTTCGCTTCAGGAGTATGCCGGTCTGCTTCGCCGTGCCGGAGAAGAACAATGGCTGGCTTTGGATCCGGCTTCCGGTGGTCTGGATTTCCTCTCTTTCATGTCCGATACAGGGGCTTATCCTTATCTGAAGGAGAAATTCAGTGACCCTTTGCTGATAGATGTATTGAGCGGCACGTCCTTGAAAATGGAGTTGCGTAAAGAAACCCTTCCGTTGTTCACCTTTGTGCATGGCAACAGCAGTTTTATTGAGAGCAGCTGGAGACTGAAAGGCGATGGAGCGCTGATTGTCCGTACGTTGGTGGACGGTATCCGTGAGTGCGGGGGAGAAGTCATCTGCCGTGCGGAAGTGGAAGAGCTGGTGGAGAAAGAGGGCCGTCTGGTGCAGGCCCGATGTACGGACGGAAGAGTATTCGAAGGGGATGTCTTTGTGAGCGATGTGCATCCGGCCGTCACTTGCGACTGGGTGAAACAGAGCGGGCGGATAAAGAAAGTGTTCCGCAACCGGATGAACCGTCTGGAGAACACGTTCGGAATGTGTACGGTTTCGCTCCGCATCAAGCCCCATTCGCTTCCCTATTTCAACTGCAACCGGTATGTGTACCGCAAGTCCGGAGTCTGGACATTCTATCTGGAGGAGGATTCTGTGGGAGGAGTACTGGTGAGTTGCCGGATTCCTGATGACGATAGCGGTTATACCCGTCAGGTAGATTTGCTCACTCCGATGCGCTGGGCACAATGTGACGCATGGGCATCGACTACGGTGGGCCGGAGAGGGGAGGATTATGTGAGGATGAAGGAACGTATGGCCGATGAGTGCGTGTGCCTGGCGGAAGGGGTGATTCCCGGACTTCGGGAGATGGTGGAGGAGCATTATGTGAGCACGCCCCTGACTTACCGGGACTATACGTCCGCTCCTGAAGGCTCTGCCTACGGCGTGCGCAAGGATTTCAACGCACCGCTCCTGACGATGCTTTCGCCCCATACGCCGATTCCCAATCTGTTGCTGACAGGGCAGAACCTGATGTTGCACGGGCTTCATGGAGTCACGATGACGGCATTCCTGACCTGTGCGGAGATTCTGGGACGGGAGAAAATACGAAAACTGATTGAAAATTAAATCTTTTAAAGAACACAAAAATCATGAAATATGCGTTGGTGACAGGAGGCAGCCGGGGAATAGGCCGGGCTGTCTGCATCAAACTGGCTCAGATGGGATATCAGATTCTCATCAACTATGCGAGCCGTACGGATGAAGCGGAAAAGACGCTTGAACTGGTCCGTCAGGCGGGACAGGACGGAGAGTTGCTGAAATTTGACGTGAGCGACGCCAGGAAGACCTTGGAGGCACTTGAGGCATGGGGAGACGCACACCCCGACGAATATATCGAGGTGCTGGTCAACAATGCCGGAATCCGCCGGGACAACATCATGGCTTTGATGCCCGAAGAGGACTGGCGCCGTGTGCTCGACATCACTCTCGACGGGTTCTATAACGTGACCCAGTCTTTGCTGCAGCCCATGATGTTCCATAAATATGGGCGCATTGTGAACATGGCCAGTGTGAGCGGTCTGAAAGGATTGCCGGGACAGGTGAACTATTCGGCGGCCAAGGGAGGCCTCATTGCGGCGACCAAGGCCTTGGCGCAGGAAGTGGCCCGTAAGAACGTCACGGTCAATGCGGTGGCTCCGGGATTCATCAAGACCGACATGGTGGAGGGACTTGATGAGGCGGCGCTGAAGAAAACCATTCCGGCCAACCGTTTCGGAACGCCGGAAGAGGTGGCCGAACTGGTAGGTTTTCTGGTATCGCCCCATGCCGGATACATCACGGGCAATGTCGTTTCAATCAACGGAGGGCTTTATACGTGAAAACGCTGGAGGATATCTGTCGGGTGCCGGTCAGGTTCAGTGAAATCGATTCCATGCGGAGGGTGTGGCACGGCTCTTTCGTGACCTACTTTGAGGACGGGCGCGAGTCGTTCGGACGCCGTTATCCCGGAATCGGTTATGCCGATATGCAGCGTGAAGGTATCTATGCACCGGTTTACGACCTCCATGTAAGGTATCTGGCCCCCCTGGCGCTCAATGACAGGGCGGTAATCCATACGACGTATGTCTATAAACCGGGCGCACGGCTTGACTATCATTTCCGGGTGTTCAGGGAAAGCGACGGAGCACTGTGCGCGGAAGGAGAGACCGTGCAGCTTTTCATTGACGGGCAAGGGGAGCTGATGTTGGACAAACCCGATTATTTCCGGGAATGGCAGAAGAGATATCTGTCGTTGCCGGAGGAGGAATTATAAAACAAGTCTGTTATGTCGAAAGAGAATGTAAAATCCACTTATAAGTCGGACGATACGGAGGAGTGGCTCGACCGGGTATGGACACGCCCCATCGGTTATTGGTGGGCCCGTCTGTTTGAACGGATGAATGTCCATCCCAATACGGTGACCGTCGTGTCGATGATTATCGGAGCAGGCTCGTCCGTGTTTTTCGCCCATGGCTCCTATCGCACGGAGGGAACGGAAGGACTGCTGTATAATGTGATAGCCGTCCTGCTGCTGGCATGGGCCAATTTCTATGACAGTGCCGACGGGCAATTGGCGCGCATGACGGGGAAAAAGACGCGGCTCGGCCGTATCTTGGACGGTGCGGCCAGTGAGGTATGGTTCATCCCGATCTATCTTTCCCTCGTCTACCGCTTCTTTGTACATCATGCGTGGGAATTCCAGTGGCTGGGTATTGAAGACACTCCCCGGAACGCGTGGGCCGCTACCTTGGTGTTGTTGGCTTTCGTGCTCTATTCGGGCTTTGTCTGCCATAGCCGTCAGTGCGGCATTGCCGATTACTACAGGCAGATTCACCTTTTTTTCCTGAAAGGAGAGGCTGGAAGTGAACTGGACAATTCGGTGCAGCAACAAAAACTGTATGACGAAACCCCTTGGAAAGGCAATTTCCTCTGGAAGGCGTTTCTGAAGACATACGTCAATTATACGAGGACGCAGGAAAGTCAGACTCCGGACTTCCAGCGGCTGATGGGGATGTTGCGTGAGAAATATGGGGCAACGGAGAACATTCCCCAGTCGTTCCGTGACCGGTTCCGCACACTTTCCCTTCCCCTGATGAAGTGGACGAATATCCTGACGTTCAACACACGCGCCCTTGTGCTGTATGCCGTTTGTCTGGCCGACCTTCCATGGCTGTATTTTGTATTTGAGATTGTCGTCATGTCGGCTCTCTGCCGGTATATGAAAATGAAGCACGAACGTTTTTGCAGAGAACTCTGTGACGAAATGAAAGATTGATTTTTTTAGATTGGGCGCAGAGACGCGGAGAATCAACAGGAGTGTTGACGTTTAGGCTCTGTATCTCTGCGCTTAATTTGAACACATAAATCCTATTGCTGAATGAAAACCAGAATATTAAGTTTGCTTGTTTCTTTGTGTATGGTGTCAGCCGTCTGCGGACAGACCACACTTGTCAAGGGTATCGTGACCGATTCGATAAGTGGGGAGACTCTGCCCTACGCCTCCGTGTTGCTTGAAGGGACGGACAGCGGTGCCATGACAGATGACAACGGCCGGTTTTCATTCTCTACCTCCAGGAAGAACACGGTGCTTGAGGTGTCTTATTTGGGTTATGACCCGAAGAAAGTGAAAATTTCATTGGGAAAGACGAACAATCTGGACATCCGTCTGGTGCCTTCGGACATTGTTCTGAATGAAGTTGTGATCAAGCCGAGGCGTGAGAAATACCGGAGGCGTGACAATCCCGCGGTACGTTTCGTGCGTAAGGTGATTGACACGCGTGACAAGCATGCTCCGTCCAATCATGAGTATTTCAGCTACGACCAGTATGAAAAGATTGTCTTTGCCGTGAATGACTATGTGCCCAAGAAGAAGAAAGACGGGAAGCCCGGCAAGTTCGATTTTCTGGCCGATTTTGTCGATACACTCGAAATTGGCACCACCGTACTTCCCGTGTCCGAAAAGGAGAAGATACAGACCGTCTATTTCCGTAAATCCCCCAAATCAGAGAAACGGTTGGTGAAGGCCACCCAGTCGGCCGGTGTGGACGAGGTGTTTTCACGCGACGGAATCCAGCAGTTTCTGGATGAGGCGTTTCAGGAAGTGGACATTTTCCAGAACAACATACCGTTGTTCCTCCAGCGTTTTGTCAGTCCCTTGTCGACCATCGGGCCGGCATTCTATAAATATTATCTGCTCGACACGTTGCAGGTGGAGGGCAAGCCGGTAGTGGATTTGGGCTTTGTGCCCTTCAATTCCGAATCGTTCGGGTTTACCGGCCATTTGTTCGTGCCGCTTGATTCCACCTATTTCGTGCAGAAAGCCATCCTGAACGTGCCGAAGGACATCAATCTGAATTTCGTGTCACAGATGACCATCGAGCAGACCTTTGAACGTGCTCCGGACAGCACGCGTATCATCACGAAAGATGATATCCGGATGAACTTCAAGCTGACCGAGAAATCGAAGGGATTCTATGCCCAGCGTCTGAATGTGTACCGGAACCAGTCGTTCGAGAAGCCGGATTCCCTGCATTTGCCTGTTTTCGACGAGAGTGCGCCGGTCATCACTCTGGACGAGGCTTACAAGCGGGATGATGAGTATTGGGCATCCCATCGTCCGGAAGAAATGAAAAAGAAGAATCCGAATTCCGTGGCGAAACTCATGGCGAAACTTCGTTCCGTTCCGGTCTTCTATTATACGGAGAAGTTGATTTCGATACTGGTGTCCGGATACATCCCGACCGACAAGAATCCGGAGAAGAACAAGTTTGATTTGGGACCGATGAACAGTACCATCAACGGAAACGCCATTGAGGGCGCACGTTTCCGTGTGGGAGGAGGGACCACGCCCAAATTCCACAAGAACTGGTTTCTGGAAGGGTATGCGGCATACGGGACAAAAGACCGCAAGATGAAATATGACGCACTGGTGGAATATTCGTTCAACGACCGCAGGGATTTCCGTCTGGAATTTCCGATGCACTCGCTCCGTCTGGAGTATATGTACGACATCAATAAGCTGGGACAGAACTACATGTATACCAGCAAGGACAATGTGATGCTGGCCATCCGACGGAAAAAAGACACGAGAGCCACTTATTTGAGAAAGGGCGAGTTGACTTATACCCGTGAGCACTACAACGGTATCTCATACGGTGCGGTTATCCGCAACTTCCGGGAGTATGCTACCGAATATGCGGAGTTCAACTGTATCCATGCCGATGGAAGCGTGACTCCCGTGAGCCATTATGACATGACGGAACTGGAACTGAAGTTCCGCTACGGCAAGGACGAAAGGTTTTATCAGACACGCACGCAACGGGTCCCCATCACTTATGACGCGCTGATATTCAATCTCAGTCATGTGATGGCAAAGAAAGGGTTGCTGGGGTCCACGTTCAACTACCATCGTACGGAAGTGGGTATGCAGAAACGTTTCTGGTTTTCCGCGTTCGGTTATGCCGACCTGATTCTGAAGGGTGGAAAGGTATGGAGCAAAGTGCCCTATTCGCTGTTGATCATTCCCAATGCCAACCTGACCTATACGATCCAGCCTGAGGCCTATACCAACATGAACGCCATGGAGTTCATCAATGATGAATATCTGTCGTGGGACTTGACTTACTATTTGAACGGAAACCTGTTCAACCGCATTCCCCTTGTCAAGAAGCTGAAATGGAGGGAAGTGTTCTGCTTCCGGGGCCTGTGGGGACATCTTACCGATAAGAACAATCCGATGAAGAATGGGGAAGGACTCTATGCTTTTCCGGCCGGATCCACCACGATGGGAAAAACACCTTACATGGAAGTCAGCGTAGGTATTGAGAACATCTTCAAGTTTCTCCGTCTCGACTATGTGTGGCGTCTGAACTACCTTGACAATCCGAATATCCAACGGAGGGGAGTGCGTGCCACCATGCGCCTGTCGTTCTGACGGATTTTGCGGGCGTGGTTTTTGTCTGTCGCGTGATTTTTTCTATCTTCGCCGGAAAAAGGATTATGAAGAGTCTTTTTCACGTCATAGACAGATCCACGTGGGAGCGGAGTGTATATTTCGATTATTATTATACTCAGATCAAGTGCAAGTACAATCTGAACGCGAATCTTGACATCACCCACCTTGTGGCAGGGCAAAAAGCGCGGAACCTCCGCTTTTTCCCGGTAATGCTTTATGTCATCATGAAGGCGGTCAACCAGAACAAGGAGTTTCGGATGAGCTTCAACGGGAATGGAGAATTGGGCTGGTGGGAGGAGGTCGTGCCGTGCTATACTTTGTTCCATCCGGAGACCAAGACTTTTACGGACATCTGGAGTGAGTACAGTGGGGATCTCGATACGTTCTACCGGACGGTGGTAGTTGACATGGAACGCTATCGTAATGTGACGGGTGTCATCAAGGCACGTCCCGGCCAGCCCGCCAACTTCTGTCCCGTGTCATGTTTGCCATGGCTGAGTTATACTGCCTTTGCCCAGGACACCTATACGGAGAGCAAGCTTCTCTTTCCTCTCATCAAGTTCGGGAAATATTTCGAGACTGGCGGTCGGATCCAGATACCTGTTTCTGTATTCGTCAGCCATGCCGTAGCCGACGGGTATCATACGTGCAAACTTATCAATGATATGCAGGAGATTGCGGAACATTGCTTTCGTTAGAGGGAATTTAGAAATCCGCTTCCCTTGTCACATGGATTTCCTTTCCGGTCACGGGGTGGATGAACGTGAGTGATGCAGCATGGAGGTACATCCGGTCGGCTTGGTGTCCGTAAAGCCCGTCACCTGCGATGGGGTGGTCCAGTCCGAGCGGATGGGCTGCATGCACACGCAGCTGGTGGGTGCGTCCGGTCAGCGGATAAAAGTCCACCCACGTATTCCCGTTCTCTCTTTTCCGTACCTTATAGACCGTGACCGCCGGTTTTCCATGTACTTTGCTCACTATCTGGCGGGGACGGTCCGTGGGGTCCGGACAGAGCGGAAGCTCGATGCGGCCCTCGTCCGCTTCCACGATACCCTCCAGGATGGCCGTATATCTTTTCCGGATGTTTCTTGTCTCGAACAATGCCTGGAGTTTCCGGTGTGTCTCCTTGTCTTTGGCGGCCAGAATCAGTCCCGAGGTAGCCATGTCCAGCCGGTGCACGACCAGCGGTCCGGTTGCATCGGGATAGCGTGTGCGGAGGCGTTCGAGTACGGAGTCGAGCCCATCCTTGCCCGGTACGGACAACATGTCGGCCGGTTTGCAGACTATGGCAATCCATTCATCCTCATATACCATGTCGAGGGGAGTGTCTTTATGGATGTTTTCCTGCAGCGGATTCTTTTCTACGTCCAGCCCCACAAGCATGTGGCGCAATATCGGCTCACACTTTCCCTTGCATGAGGGATAAAACTCTCCGTGGCGGCGGATTTCCTCTTTGGGTGAGTTCCCCCACCAGAATTCTCCCATGGCCAGTGGACGCAGATGGTTCAGATAGGCGAACTGCAGGAGTTTGGGCAGTGCGCATTCGCCGGCTCCTGCCGGGGGAGTTCCCTGGGGGGTATCTTTGAATATCTCGCAAAGGTCTTTTATTTCCCCTCGTGCGTTTATCATGCGGAATTGGCCGAAAAGTTTGAGCTGAAGGATTGCCGAGCGCGACTTGCGTTCCTGTTTCAGTCGGGCAATCTCAGCCTCATACATGTCGAGTGCAGTCTTGAGACTTTCTTCCTTTGCTTTCAGCCTCCGTTCCAGCCGCTTGTATTCCGCTTTTTGGAACTGGCTTTCCCGGATGAGTGATTGCATTTCCGCATCGTCAAGTTCCTGTGTCCTCAGACGGTCTCTCCGCACTTTTTCTTCTTTCAGTTGTCGGCGTGCGTTCGCCAGTTCCCGGATTGTCTCCGCTTTCCGTTCTTCATATTCTTTGCGCAGACGCAGATATTCGGGATTTTGTGACAGCTCTCCGATCCGGCGGTTGATGGCGGTGATTTGTGCTTCTTCCGTGCGGAAGAAACCGTCGGGCTGCAGAAGGTCGTAAACCGGGGGCACAAAATATCCGTGCCGGTTGCTTCCGGCCAGATTGCCGGAGAATGCGGCCAGAAAACCGGTTTTCCCTTCATGGGTCTCTACGATGAGCACCCCGAACATTTTTCCCTTTTCCAGTTCTTCCGCCCAGTCGCTACGGGTGGAGAGATATGCCTGCACTTCTTTGGCCGCCAGTCTCACCAGCGGGTGGGGCGTGTAGTGGAACGGATACGTAAAAGCCGGCGGCAAAGGGATGCCGTCGGCCAGATGGTCAAGCGGATGAATGCAGTCTGTGGCCATGGAAATGAGTCAGATCAGTTCACGCTGGCGGCAGAAACATCCGGCAAACAGTTCGTCCACGTTCTCCACCCGCGTCTTGAAAAGTCCGAATACGGCGGAGCCCGAACCCGTCATGGAGGCGTAGACCGCTCCAATGTCATACAGCCTGTCTTTGATGGCGGCAATCTCCGGATGTGACTGGAACACGCTTTCCTCGAAGTCGTTTTTCATCAGGTCTTTCCATTCTTCCACCGGCCGTCTGATGATTTCCTTCAGTGATATTTCCGGATGGTGGGGACGGATTCTGGCGTAGGCTTCACGGGTGGAGACACTGATGTCTGGCTTCACCAGCACAAGACGGTAGTCCGCCAATGAAAGGCGGACGCGCTCGAATATGTTTCCCGTACCCGTGGCGAATACGGGCTGATTCTGGATAAAGAAGGCACAGTCGGCTCCTAGCCGTGCGGCGTATTTTTCCATTTCCTCAATGCCCAGTCCCAGCCGGAACTTTTCGTTTAATGTCTTGATCATGAACGCGCAGTCGGCCGACCCTCCTCCCAGTCCCGCTCCCGTAGGGATGTGTTTGAACAGATGTATGTCGACGGGAGGGAGATGGAACGTCTCGTTCAGCAGGTTGTAAGCCTTTACCACGAGATTGTCTTCGGGCGATCCGTCGAGGGTGGCTCCGCTTACGCGAAGTTTATAAGGCGTACCGGCGTTTTCCAGACGGTTCACTTCAAGCGCGTCCTGCAGGTTGATGGGATAGAAAACGGTCTCCAGGTTGTGGTATCCGTCCGGACGTCTCTCCACCACGTTCAGTCCGAGATTTATTTTTGCATTGGGGAATGTGATCATGATGATATGTTTTTTTTCGTTGTTTTTTCAAAAGTAGTGAAATTTTTTGAAAGCGTGCAAGAATTGGGGAGTTTTTGTTTTGCCGCATTGTTT
>DWVR01000011.1 GCA_019120125.1 Candidatus Phocaeicola excrementigallinarum
ATCCAAACGGCGTTTGTTAGCCGGGTTCACCAATTTCTGGTGAGCTTTATAGTTGGTCCATTTTTCAGCTATCGGACCTTCAGGAATTTTAGAATCAAGTATCTTAGTCATAATTGTTTTCTTTTTTTAGTTGACGAAGTATTAGGCTATTCATACGAGCCTTGTTCACTTGCCAACTCGTTAACTTGTCACCTTATTAGAATAAACCCTTTACGAAAAATACTACCGCTACCAGCATGAAGCCCAATACGATAATAGTAGAATAGATGTTAGAAATGCACTTCCAACGGTTGATCCAAATGGTATTGTTCCAACCTAACGTCTGCATCGCACTCCAGAAACCGTGAGTCAAGTGGAACCACAAAGCACACAGCCAAACGATGTACAATACAAAGAATACCGGGTTAGCGAAAGTTTCCACGATGTAGCCGTAACCGTCTGTAGCTTCCAGGCCACCCATCATCGGATTGCCGATTAATTCAGCAAACATCATGTTGTACCAGAAATTGAACAGGTGCAAAAGCAAACCCAGAATAACAACTACACCTAAAGCCAGCATGTTCTGAGATGCCCATTCCACCGTTTTAGGCTTCGCGCTTACAGCGTAACGTTCGCTACCACGTGCTGCACGGTTCATCATTGTCAGCCAGAAGGCGTATACAATGTGAATGACAAACAAAGCCGCCAACGCTAACGTACCCAACAGAGCGTACCAGTTAGTACCCAAGAATTCACACACTGTGTTATAACCTTCCGCCGAAAACAGCGCCACAAGGTTCATCAACATGTGAAATGTAAGAAACAGGACAAGGGCGATACCTGTTACGCTCATCACCACTTTCCTTCCAATAGATGAATTACTTAACCACATAAATGATTGAATTTAAATTATTTAATTGTTAGAACTAAAATATCCTACCGCAAAGTCCATAACATGATGCAAAATTAAGAGAATTATTGAGATAACCCAAAAAATTAAGGAATTTATTCTTTATTTCCCACGCTCCGCCGGGCCGGGCATACAAAAGGGGACTGATTACGCGACAGGGATTTATAAAGTCATTGTAACGGCAGGTACGGAATGCGCCGCGAACGCAGGCGCAAAAAAGTAAAAATGAAAATCCGCAAAGTGCCCATGTAGGGGCGTATCGCATACGCCCGAATGCGTCAACTTATCCACGCAGATGTTTTCAGGGCGTATGCGATACGCCCCTACATGGTAATTGGATAAAATGCGGATATTCATAAAAGTAAAAGCCTGTCATTTCCATGGGCTTCACAGCTGATGGAAATGACAGACTTTTTTGTATATAAATGAAAATAAAGATTGCAATCAAATACGTGGACCTAGTCTATTGTCGTCACCTCACCCCAGGTTCCGGTCAGCTCCAACGTGCTTACACCAAGGGCATTTATATTAATCGGAAGCACCAAATGGACATCAATATCTCCCAAAGCGTCACAAAGAGTTTTCAATGGATTTTTAAGTCCTAACAGATCAAGCACGTCCGAAACGGTGCCGTTTAAGGCATTCAACAATTTATGAATAGCCTCCACTATATTACCTTCCAATAGTTCACCCGCAGAACTCAACAATCCTTCTATCAGTCCCTTATCAGGCTTCTCCTGCAAAATGGGATCAAGTATTGACTCTAAATTCACGAGCTTACCTAACTTAATGTCAAGTACAAGATTGTCAGTTTGTTCATGAGCAGAATAACTTTCGTTCACATTCAGTGTAATTGCCCCATAAACCGATTTATATCTATAATTCGGCCCGAACGAATATGTCAGTTCAGAACCTGTATCAATCAATGAGCCCGGCAGAATAAGATCTTCTGTAACATGATCCAACACAGCACCTAAGAGATCCTCTCTGACAATATCAATGCGGCCAATTGTCCATGAACTTTTCCCATCTGCCAAGCCACATAACTCAAGATAATGGAAATTATGGTCATCACCTTCCCCCTTTTTTATTTTACAACCATATTGCTTTCCGTCCTCATAATAACCTGAAACCTTTCCATCAAGATTCAAAGAACTGGGAACATGTTTAAAGGTGACAATTGCAGATCGGGCATCTGGCATAGACCATGGATTCAAAAGTTCCTGCAAGAGCGCATCCTTATGATTAGCCTTTATTTGTGTATCCAATATTGGAGCAAGCGCCCTAACCACTGCCGGCCTCAACACATCTTCCGACAAAGCATTTAAGATAGGTTTCAATAAGATTTCTTCAACCAAAGGCACACCTAATCCTTTAAGTACTTGGCTAATGGCATCACCCAACTGTCCTCCCAACAAATCAGTTATAGGGGCATCACCTTCTAAATGATCTACCACACTATCCAATAAAGTGGTCAGAATCATTCCATTATCCGAAGCTACGGTCTCTCTCCAAAGCTGGGCCTTGCACACCTTACGCTCCAGCCACACCTGCGCCACAGGATTTTTTGCACTTACCTCCACCGCATCCATGTAGAACATGTTGTTGTCGCTGAAAGGAATGTTCGGCATGTTCAGCCGCACATTTCCCCACTCCCCGCTTTCATCGGCTGTATAAGACAGCAGTTCATTGCAGCGCTCTCCAAAAAGCTTGGGATTGGCATTCCCCACAAAAGCGACCTTGTAGTTCCCGCCAGGAAGGTCAACCTGAATTTTTTCGGCATACGGCCATTGATGGCTTTCGGACGAACCCACCGTGGCATCCGCTCCAAACACATCGCCTTCCGCGTAATAGAAATACTGTCCGGCTCCGTTATCCTTATAAATAAGGTATTTCAGCGACTGTACCGCCGTACTTGAGCCCTCGACTTTCGCACGTGTCATCGGTTCATACATTGAAGGTATGAATGTAGCGGTAAACGTACCGTCGGCATTCAGTTCCCCGGTTTCTTCCTTCACGCTCTCTTCCGTCAGCAACTCGTCCTGCGAGCAGCTTGAGAACATCATGACTCCTGCGGTCAGGAAAGCCGCAAGACCAAGATTGAAATATGTCTTTTTCATTGTCTGATTCTTTTTTCAAGTTAATTCAAATTGTTTGCCGCATTCGGACCGTCCCAAACGTCGTCCTCCAAATCAATGCCGAACTCAAAGCCTGTCTTTGTCAGTCTGACATTCGAAATGGTATTCGGATAGATATATACGTTCGCATCCGAATCAAAACTGTTGCTGGCCAGCTCGTTGCCTGCCTTATCCAGCAAACAGACCGTACAGGAAATTCCACCGGTTGTGGTTGCTTCAGAGATCGGATATTGCGGCAGACTATGGATTTCCAGCTTCACATCGCCGGAAGAAAAGTTAATTCCCAACGTCTTTGTCAGACTCTGTGTACCTTTACAATATACCTCATCATCATCCGGACTGGAGGAGCCTTTTAAATACATCTGTTCCGGCACATTGTCAATGGTAAGTTCCGCTTTCACCGCCTTTGAACGGATATTTGCCGGCAGAAGGTCTTGGGCAACCGTCACACGAAGCACTCCGTCTTTGTGGTAAAGTTCCACAGGTATATCTGTAATATTCCCCTCAAATGCAATATCATCAAAATTGTCCTTATCGTTACTTAGAATCTCCACCACATCCCTATAAATAGCATTGTCGGTTTGAGTCTCATCCACATTCCATTTAAATGGATTTGTCAAGGCTTCATCATATGCTATTTCTTTTTCTAGAGTAGTTGGAAATACCGAACTACCCTTAGGAGCTGTCAAGAACACAATTTTATATTGATATTTATATTGAAATGATAAAAAAGAACCTTTCTCTACTAAATCAACAGTAAACTTCTGAGATTCAACTTTCTGATACAAGTTAAGTTCATAAAAAGACCACTCATCTCCCCACGGTACCCATCTTGAACTACGCGATTTTTCCGACTGGAAAATATACGCATACACATCAAACTCATTGAAGTTCACTCCACCAAGCGTACGCGACGCGCCTTCGGCCTGGAGATTAAAAGACACGGGGACGGTAGTAATAATCACGGAATCCCCCTCAACGATAGTATTCTCGGTCACCACATCATCTTTTCCACATCCGGCCAACGAAAAAGACAACACGACCGCACACATGCCCATCAGCATGCCTGCCCATTTTTTCTTCATAGACTTTTTTCAGATTTAATAAATTGTAATTGAAATTCCCCAGTGTGACCAACCACACTCTAATCATGGCTTAAAAGCCTCTGTTACTGCTTCCTCCGAATGGAGATTCACCGTAATCAACTACCCCATTCTCATCAATAAGGTTTTCGTCACTACCATACCGATGAAATCCGGAATAAGTTTTCTCGATTAATGGAGACGCGCACACTACACTATCGCATATCGCATCTTCCGTGCCCAGATCAACAATCTCTACTTTAGGATTTTCATAGATTTCCTTTTTCATGATGTTTTTTTTTATTATATTTGTTCAAATTTGCTTTTCTGGGCGCAAATGTAGTAATATTTATATGGAGGTTTATCATTAAAACTCATTTTTAACATATTAAATTCTCAAGACACGTGCCTTTCAAACATAAAAGGCCACAAAAGCATACGGCAATATTTCACAGACACATGACCACATTATACCATCTTCACCACACCCTGCAACAAACAATCTGATTGGCCATCAAATCAGGAGTCCCAGTATTCAAATGTGATTATGACAGCGATATGCGCGCTATACAAGACAAAATGCCGTAAACTACCCGTTTCTACTAACCCCATCATTCCAGAATATCCTCCAACCAGAACGCATTTCTTAATAAAGGTAAAAACGAAACCCCTTCCACAAGGCCTGTGAAAGGGGTGAATGTAAAAATCCGCGCTCCGGAAAATCCTGTTTTTCCCCGGAAAACGCCTTGACATTTCAAGTAAAACGCCTGGACATTTGCTCTCAAACGCCTGAACGTTTCAAATAAAACGCCTTGGCGTTTCATTTCAATACCAAAACCGGGCCGGTTTTTCTCCAGATGCGTTATAAAAACAGCCATATCAGAGATAGCAAAAAGACACAAAAATGCCCGATAAAGCCAACAGTAAGCACGCATACAGATATTATGTCCACATTATTGCCACTAAAACAGCCAAAGATATAGACAACTGATTTAAAAAAACAGATTTTCCCTGCGATTTTTCCGACAATCCGTTCATCCGTCCGCAAACAACGCAATCTCAGCCGGCCGGATTAACAGAATGTCAACCTGCCAGCCGGAATTACCGACGTGGGAAATCCATCCCCGGTTCGGAAAGCAACTCGACGGCCTTCCTCATACTATCGCTCAAAGTGTTGATGACCTGGAAATATTCACTCATATCCCAAATATCCCGTGCCAGAAGAGCCTTCACTTGTGTCTTTATCAAGGGAAGAGCTGTCTTATATTGCTCTTCGTTGAAAGGAATCTTCATGTCCTCACCCATAGCCACCAGTTCCTCCAGCATCCTGTCGCTGACCTCAAAGTCACGGTTGAACCGGTCGAATGTCCTGTACTTTTTCAGCCATTCCTTCCGATGGCGGTCAATCAGCTTGATATTAAACTGGACAATGGCCCCCTTGTCGCGCAGTTTCAGATAATAATCCGTGTACATCGTGGTATCGACAGGTACAAAATAATCGGGCATGATACCCCCTCCGCCATATACGGTACGTCCCAGCTTCAGGGTCCTGGCCTTCAGGGAATCCGGAAAATGAATGCTGTCCGCACTCATCATCTCTCCCCGGTTGTAGCGGTCAATCAGATCGTGATTGTATTGCTCAACGCTTTCATACGGCTTCTGGATGCAACGCCCCGAAGGAGTATAATACCGGGCCACGGTCAGACGGATCATCGAACCGTCAGGCAGATCGATGGGGCGTTGCACAAGTCCCTTACCAAACGTGCGCCGGCCGACCACGATTCCACGGTCCCAGTCCTGTATGGCTCCACTCACAATCTCACTGGCCGAGGCCGAGAACTCATCCACCAACACCACCAGACGTCCGTTCTGGAAATCACCGTCACCCTTTGCCTTAAACTCCGAACGGGGATTTCTCCGGCCCTCCGTATATACAATCAGTTCTCTGGCACCCAGAAGCTGGTCGCACAAGTCGATGGCCGCATTCAGATAACCTCCCCCGTTACCCTGCAGGTCGAGAATCAGATCCTTCATGCCCCGCTTCTGCAAGTCATGCAGCGCATCGGCAAACTCCTTTCCGGTAGTGGCCGCAAAACGGTTGATCCGGATATAGCCGATACGGTCGTCCACCATGTAAGAGGCATCCAGGCTGTAGACAGGAATCTTGTCGCGCCTGATTGTAAACGGGAGCAGTTCCCTCACACCCCCACGGAGCACCTTTACACGGACCGTAGAACCTTTGGGACCGCGCAGACGACGCATCACATCGTCCGTACTCATTTTCACTCCGGCTATCACCGTATCGTTCACTTCAATGATACGGTCGCCGGCCAGAATCCCCACTTTCTCCGACGGGCCTCCTGACACAGGCTGGATGACAAACAAGGTATCTGTCACCATATTGAACTGGATGCCTATTCCATCGAAATTCCCGACCAACGGCTCATTCAGACGCTTCACCTCTTCGGGGTCTGAATAAGTGGAATGCGGGTCAAGCTCCTCCAGCATCTTGATGATGGCCGACTCCACCAGCTTTCCTTCGTCCACTTTGTCCACATACAGGTTGGCGATGGCAAATTCCGCCAGCTGGAGCTTGCGCAAAGGAGAGTCAAACTTATTCTTCTGCGCAAACACGTTTCCCATAAAAAGGCAGCAGCATGCCGCCAGCAAAAGATTCTTTTTCATAACAGACAGATTCATCATTCCTCACTCATTTAATCTCCATCCCTTCCGGCAGGAAGTCGCTCACATCCTTCCCGAACTGGAGCAACTCACGCACGATGGTCGAGCTGACAGAAGTGAGCTCCGGTTCGGTGAACAACAGAATGGTCTCCACCCCGGCCAGCTTCCGGTTGATGTCGGCAATGGTCTCCTCATACTCAAAATCGTGCACCGTACGGATACCACGTATAATGAAACGCGCGTCACGTTCCTTGGCAAAATCGACCGTCAGCCCGCCATAAGCCTCCACACGGATACGGGGGTCGTCCGCATACAGCCTGCGTATCATCTCCACACGCTTCTCCGTAGGAAACCACGTACGCTTGCTTTCGTTGACTCCAATACCGATTATAATCTCATCCATAAAAGTGAGCGCGCGGCGCACCACCGAATAATGTCCGATTGTAAACGGGTCGAACGTGCCCGGAAATATAGCCCTTTTCATCAATGAACAATTTACAATAAATGGTTAACAATGAATAACGGATAGCAGGCGGCCACATAAAAACAGAAACAGCCGCCGACTATCGACAGTCAACTGATCAAGTCTTCCTCCACCACCAGATTGTTGATAATGAAGTTCTGACGCTCCATGGTGTTCTTTCCCATATAGAACTCCAGAAGTTCCTTCACGGCATCCGTCTTGCGGAGGCTCACCTGCTCCAGCCGCATGTCCTTCCCGATGAAGTTCCGGAACTCGTCGGGCGAGATCTCTCCCAATCCCTTGAACCGGGTGATTTCAGGATTCGGCCCAAGTTTCTCGATGGCCGACAGACGGTCCTCTTCCGAATAGCAGTATATCGTCTCATACACCCCTTTCTTCCGGTTGCGCACCCGGAACAGAGGAGTCTGCAGGATATAGACATGCCCCTTCTTTATCAGATCGGGGAAGAACTGAAGAAAGAAAGTGATCATCAGCAGACGGATATGCATGCCGTCCACATCGGCATCGGTGGCCACTATCACCTTATTATACCGGAGCCCGTCGAGACCGTCCTCTATGTTCAATGCCGCCTGCAACAAGTTGAACTCCTCGTTCTCGTAAACCACCTTCTTTGTCAGCCCGAAAGAGTTAAGAGGCTTTCCGCGCAGACTGAACACGGCCTGTGTGTTCACGTCGCGGCTTTTCGTAATGGAACCGCTGGCCGAGTCTCCCTCGGTAATGAAGATAGAACTCTCCAGACGAGGGTCGTCCTCCCCCTCTTTCGGCCCTTTCAGATCGTTCAGATGAATACGGCAGTCACGGAGCTTGCGGTTATGAAGATTGGCTTTCTTGGCGCGTTCCCGGGCAATCTTCGTCACTCCGGCAATCGCCTTACGTTCCTTTTCCGACTCCTGTATTTTCCGGAGCATCACTTCCGCCACATCAGGATGCTTGTGCAGGTAATTGTCCACATTCTCCTTGATAAAGTCTCCCACAAACTTGTTGACGCTGACCCCGGAAAGCGGATAAGGATTTCCGTCCGAATCCTTCTCCGGCGCCATCACCAGTGAACCGAGCTTGATTTTGGTCTGGCTCTCGAAGGTGGGTTCTATGACATTGACGGCGATGGCCGCCACCAGTCCGTTCCGGATATCCTGAAACTCCAGGTTCTTTCCATAAAATTCCTTGATGGTACGTGCGATGTGTTCCTTGAACGCGCTCTGGTGCGTTCCCCCCTGAGTGGTATGCTGGCCGTTGACAAACGAATAATACTCCTCACCGTATTGCGGGCTATGCGTAAAGGCAATCTCGATGTCCTCGCCCTTCAGATGAATGATCGGATACAGTCCGGGGGCCGTCATGTTGTCGTTCAGCAGGTCCGCCAGCCCGTTGCGGCTAATGATGCGGTGCCCGTTGTAATAGATGGCCAGTCCGGTATTCAGATAGGTATAGTTACGGAGCATCGTCTCGATGTATTCTATCCGGAAATGGTAACCCGCAAAAAGCGTGTTGTCCGGCTCGAAAAAAATGTACGTGCCGTTTTCCTCCGTGGAAGGGCCTGTGGTGTCACTCACCAGATCCCCCCGCTCGAACACCGCCTCACGCATCTGTCCGTCACGGAAACTCCGTGCCACGAACCGTGAGCTGAGTGCATTGACCGCCTTGGCTCCCACTCCGTTCAGACCGACACTTTTCTTGAATGCCTTCGTGTCGTACTTGCCACCCGTATTCAGCATGGAGACCGCATCCACCAGACTTCCCAACGGGATGCCGCGCCCGTAATCGCGCACCGAGACACGGAGATTGTCTTCCATCGTGATGTCAATACGCTTTCCGGCACCCATCTTGAATTCGTCGATACTGTTGTCAATCACTTCCTTGAGAAGGACATAGATTCCATCCTCAGCCTGGGACCCGTCACCCAGACGACCGATGTACATACCCGGACGGGTGCGCACATGCTCCATGTCGCTAAGATGGCGGATATTCTCTTCTGTATACGAAACCGGATTTCCCTGCTGAATATTGTTGTCTTCCATACTTATTTCTTAAATACTTTCTTATAAGCTCTGCGCCGCTTATGCTGCACGGACTCGAACGCGCTCCATTGCGCCTGCACCTTCTTGTTTATCTCAAGTTCCGGATTGCTTTCACCGAACCGGAATCCCATCTTCTGATAGACTGGAACCAGATCGTAGAATAAAAGCGCGTTGACACCCTTGCTCTGATATTCAGGCTTCACGCCCACCAGCAACAGGTCAAGTATCTTAGGCCGCTTGAAGAACAAGGCTTTCAACAGATGATACCAACCGAAAGGAAACATCTTTCCCTTCGCTTTCTGGAGCGCTTCGGAAAGCGAAGGCATGGAAATGCCCACCGCCACCAGTTCTCCGGCCTCGTCCTCCACCAATGAGACCATCCGAAGGTCGATAAGCGGAAGATACATTCTTATATATTGGTTGATTTGTCCCTGGGTCATCTTGGAATACCCATACAAAGGCGCGTATGCCTCATTGATCAAGTCGAAGATCTTCTGCCCGTAGTTGCCTTTCTTGATTTCCTTCCGCTTGAGCTTTTTAATCCTCAGCTTGTATTTCTGAAGGATAAGCTCAGAAATACGGACGAATTTATCGGGAAGCTTGTCGGGCACGGTCAACTTATATTCCACCCAGTCGACTTCTTTCTCAAACCCCAGCTGCTCCAGATGCTCTGGATAATAAGAATAGTTGTAGATGGTTGACATCGTACTGAGCTGGTCGAAACCCTCCACGAGCATTCCTTCCGCATCCATATCCGTAAAGCCCAACGGCCCGACCATCTCTTCCATGCCTCTGGCCTTGCCCCATTCTTCCACCGTCTTGAGCAATGCGCCGGAAACCTCTTCCTCGTCAATGAAGTCAATCCAACCGAATCTCACCTCTTTCTTGTTCCATATCTCATTGGCCCGCCGGTTGATGATGGCAGCCACACGGCCCACGATCTCATCTCCACGATAAGCCAGAAAATAATCGGCCTCACAAAACTCAAACGCCGCGTTCTTCTCCGGAGAAAATGTGTTCAGCATGTCATCAAGTAAATCTGGAACTGAATAAGGATTGTCTTTATAAAGCTCATAATTGAAACGGATGAATTTCTTGAGCTCTTCCTTTGTGGTCACTTTCTTAATTGTAATGGTCATCGGTCTTTTTCTTTCGTTACTGCATAGAAAAATTCAGGCTGTAAAGATAAGGCTTTTTATTGGAAAAACATCATATTCAAGCATTTTTCATAAACAAAAGACTGACGGTCATCATATTATCCATACCATAAGCCGGACACCAAAGCATAGAGAGTGACTAGAACACGCTATGTCCCTCCGGCAAGGAAAGTATCATGCCAATCACCTCAGCATAGTTTTTCTGAGCCGAGGGAATCTTGTTTCCTTTCAGATACCACGAATAGACCTTGTTCTGGACAGATCCGATAAAAGGACTGTAAAGTGCATCCCAATGTGCGCGTCTCTCACGCAAGCAGGCCCACACTTCCGGACGGATCCTTGCCGCGAACCGCTCATAAGCTTCTTCCGGCAACAATGAATACGCGTTCGACAAAACATAAGGAAGCAGGCCAAAATAGCCGGAGTACCGGACCGAGGGTTCATGGGAATGAATGCAGACCTGATAAGCCCAGAAATTGGCTTCAGCCTCACTGCTCACTCCCAACAAATGGGAATACTCATGGGCGTAGGTGAAAGGATACTCAACATCCAGCAAATCCCGGTTCAGTTGGGACTCTGAAAAGAAGGGTCCCATAAACCCCAGCACACCTACTCCCGAATAAAGTCCGTTGAAGAAAACAGACTTGGGATGCTGATAAGAACGGGGACGTGCCAAACCGAACTGCGGCGCTACGGAAGCGAACAGACTCTTCAGCTCTTCCTCCAGTCTGGAACGGACAGGCAAGGGACCGGACGTGTAGGACGCGTTCAGGCTATCGGCGTAAGCATGAAGGAAACGGGAAAAGCCATCTTCCTGATATTCGACACGCGCCGTACCGGAACGGACAAAGAAGTCGTGACGGAAATAGTTGATGCCCCACCCTACATAAAACCAACAATACACCACGACCAGCAGCTCCACCTCACGGCGAACAATGACACGCCATGACACTCCTCTTTTCCTTCCCCTCCATGGGACTGCCGCCAAAGCCACAACCATGCCTGTCACCAGCCATTCCTCCAACGAAAATGGTATCCAGCATACCATAGCCGAAAGAACAGCCGACAGCCAAGGATATATTTCACAGGCATACCACTCACCCCACGACGGAACAAGCCGGCATACCGATATGAAAGCCAGCAAGACCCCTTCAACCGTCCAACGTATATATTTCTTACCTCCGGTTCTCATGTCCACGAAATTAGAAAAAAGTTTTCAATCCACAAGCCGACAGCCGGATGACAACATTTTGTTTTCCGGCTTTTTTCACTACCTTTGACTTTTGAATCAAAAAAACTGACACGATCATGGTATTGAACTACATCTGGATTGCCTTTTTCGCGCTTGCATTCATAGTGGCCACGGTACGCCTCGTATTTTTCGGAGACACGGAGATATTCCCGGCCATCATCAACTCCACTTTCGATTCCTCGAAAACGGCCTTTGAGATTTCCATCGGACTGACCGGTGTGCTTTCGCTCTGGCTGGGCATCATGAAAATCGGTGAGAAAGGCGGTGTAGTCAACGCGCTCTCACGTGCCTTGAGTCCGTTGTTCTGCAAGTTGTTCCCGGACATTCCCAAAGGACATCCGGTCACAGGCAGCATCTTCATGAATCTTGCGGCCAACATGCTGGGACTCGACAACGCGGCTACTCCTCTTGGCCTGAAAGCCATGGAAGGACTGCAGGAGCTGAACCCCCGAAAAGACACGGCCAGCAATCCGATGATCATGTTCCTGGTGCTGAACACATCGGGACTGACCCTGATTCCCATCAGCATCATGGTCTACCGGGCACAACTTGGCGCGGCCCAACCTACCGATGTATTTGTCCCCATCCTGCTTGCGACATTCTTCTCCACACTGGCAGGCATCATCGCAGTCAGCATCTATCAACGCATCAACCTGCTTAACCGCACCATCCTGCTGTTCCTGGGAGGAGCCAGCCTGTTCATCGCCTGCCTGATCTTCTTTTTCAGCACCCTGTCGAGAAACCAGATAGACACATGGTCCACCACCATCGCCAATGTGCTTCTCTTCACCATCATCGTTTGCTTCATCTGGGCAGGAGCCCGGAAGAAAGTGAATGTATACGACGCATTCGTGGAAGGAGCGAAAGAGGGATTCACTACCGCCGTACGCATCATCCCCTATCTGGTGGCGATACTGGTGGCCATCGGAGTATTCCGCGCTTCCGGATGCATGGACTACCTGATTCAGGGGATCGCCCGAGGAGTGGAGCTGTGCGGAACAGACAGTGAATTCGTCGGTGCCTTACCGACCGCACTCATGAAGCCATTGAGCGGAAGCGGTGCACGAGGACTGATGGTAGACGCCATGAGCACATACGGAGCTGACTCATTCGTGGGTCGTCTGTCCTGCATCTTCCAAGGTTCCACGGACACCACATTCTACATCCTTGCCGTATACTTCGGAAGCGTAGGCATCTCCCGCATGCGTCACTCCATCCCATGCGGCCTGCTGGCCGATCTGGCAGGAGTCATCGCCTCCATTTTCATCTGCTACATGTTTTTCTAAATAATAACACAATGATTACCTATCAGACCGAAGGGGTGGAAATGCCCGACATCAACAAGAAAGAAACCACAGAATGGATCAAAGCCGTAGCGGGAACATACGGAAAACGCACAGGCGACATTGCCTACATTTTCTGCTCGGACGAAAAGATTCTGGAAGTAAACCGTCAGTATCTGCAGCATGACTACTATACGGACATAATCACATTCGACTACACGGAAGGCAACCGCATTTCCGGCGATCTGTTCATCAGCCTCGACACAGTACGCACAAATGCCGAACAATTCAACGCGCCCTATGGCACAGAACTCCACCGCGTCATCATTCACGGCATCCTCCACCTGTGCGGCATCAACGACAAGGGGCCGGGAGAACGTGAGGTCATGGAAGAAGCGGAAAACAAGGCGTTGGCCATGCTCCGCACAAACCCTCAATAAGAGGTTTCTTTCATTCTTCCACTTCAGCGGAAAACATTGGTCATGCCGTCATTTTTTCGTATTTTTGTGCCCGAACAAAAACAACAGAAAAAAGAATGGACTTCAATTACGATGTGATTGTAATCGGTGCCGGACATGCCGGATGTGAGGCTGCCGCGGCAGCCGCGAATCTCGGGTCGAGAACGTGTCTCATTACGATGGACATGAACAAGATCGGACAAATGAGCTGCAACCCCGCCGTTGGCGGAATCGCCAAAGGACAGATTGTACGCGAAATCGACGCATTGGGAGGATACATGGGTCTGGTCACCGACAAGACCGCCATCCAGTTCCGCATGCTCAACCGCTCGAAAGGTCCGGCCATGTGGAGTCCGCGCGCGCAATGCGACCGTGGAAAATTCATCTGGGCCTGGCGTGAAGTGCTGGAGAACATTCCGAACCTGCATATCTGGCAAGACACCGTAGAGGAATTAATTGTAGAGAACGGCGAAGTAAGAGGACTCGTCACATGCTGGGGAGTCACGTTCCATGCGAAATGCGTCATCCTGACCGCAGGCACTTTCTTGAACGGCCTGATGCACATCGGACACAAAATGCTTCCGGGCGGACGTTGTGCGGAACCCGCGTCTTACCATCTTACTGAGTCCATCACCCGCCATGGCATTACGGCAGGAAGAATGAAGACAGGTACTCCTGTCCGCATTGACGGGAAAAGCGTCCGCTTCGATCTGATGGACACTCAGGACGGAGAAAATGACTTTCACCGTTTTTCCTTCATCAGTGAGCCAAGGAAACTCAGACAACTACAATGCTGGACCTGCTTCACCAACGAAGAAGTGCATGCCGTGTTGCGTAGCGGATTGTCGGACTCACCCCTGTTCAACGGTCAAATCCAAAGCATCGGCCCCCGCTACTGTCCAAGCATCGAGACAAAGATCGTGACTTTCCCCGACAAGCCCCAGCACCAGCTCTTTCTGGAGCCTGAAGGAGAAACCACACACGAACTTTATCTGAACGGATTCTCGTCATCACTCCCCATGGAAATCCAGATTGAGGCATTGAAAAAGATTCCGTGTTTCAAGGATATTGTAGTGTACCGTCCCGGTTATGCCATCGAATACGACTACTTCGACCCGACCCAACTGAAGCACACGCTGGAGTCGAAGATTATCAAGAATCTGTTCTTTGCCGGACAAGTGAACGGGACGACCGGATACGAGGAAGCGGGCGGACAAGGAATCATTGCCGGCATCAACGCACACATCAACTGCCACGGTGGTGAGGCTTTCGTGTTGGGACGCGATGAAGCCTATATCGGTGTGCTGATAGACGATCTGGTCACAAAAGGAGTGGACGAACCGTACCGCATGTTCACTTCACGTGCGGAATACCGCATCCTGCTCCGGCAAGACGACGCCGACATGCGTCTCACAGAACGGGCCTATCAGCTAGGGCTGGCCAAACAAGAACGCTACAACATCTTCCGCAAAAAGAAAGAAGAAGTGGAACGACTGATCCAATTCGCGTCCGCCTACTCCATCAAAGCGGACAAGATAAACGACGCATTGGAGAATCTCGGTACGGCGCGCCTGACACACGGATGCAAGCTCATCGACCTGATCGGCCGTCCGCAAATCACCATAGAAAACATCGCGCCATATGTACCGGCACTCCAATCCGCCATCGGTCAAATAACGGAACGGAAAGAAGAAATTGTGGAAGCCGCGGAAGTCCGCATCAAATACAAAGGCTACATTGACCGCGAACGGACCATCGCCGACAAAATCCACCGTCTGGAAGCAATCCGAATCAAAGGCAAATTCGATTATGCCAACCTGCAATCGCTATCCACCGAAGCACGGCAAAAACTCATCAAGATTGATCCGGAGACCTTGGCTCAAGCCAGTCGGATTCCGGGAGTCTCCCCCAGCGACATCAACGTCCTACTGGTGCTGATGGGACGCTAAGGGCAGTGTTTCACGTGAAACAATTCATTTAAAAATCGTACATAATACACTGGGTATGAACAAAGAAACATTAAGAAAACATTTAAGGGAAATTCCGGATTTCCCGAAACCGGGCATTCTGTTTTACGATGTGACTACCGTCTTTAAGGACGTGGAATGTCTGCAAGGACTTATTGATGAACTTTACGACCTGTACAAGGACAAAGGCATTACAAAAGTGATCGGCATCGAGTCAAGAGGATTTATCCTTGGAGGTGCATTGGCCGCCCGTTTGGGAGCCGGATTCATCATGGCCCGCAAGCCCGGCAAGCTCCCGGCAGAAGTGGTACAGGAAACGTATGCGAAAGAATACGGTACGGACACCATCCAAATTCACAAGGACGCGATCACAAAAGACGATGTGGTACTGCTTCACGATGATCTGTTGGCCACAGGTGGAACAATGGCAGCAGCCTACCGCCTGGTCAAAAGGTTCGGCGTTGAAAACGCATACGTCAATTTCGTAATCGAACTGACCAAGCTGAACGGAAGGAAAGCTTTCGAGGAAGGTGTTGAGATCACTACATTGCTGCCTCTTTAAGCAACACGGATGGAACAGGAAAAATCAAAAGGAATGTCCACGGCGGAATACCTGCACGGAATTGTACTGAACCTGCCTGAATGTCCAGGTATCTATCAATATCTGAACGCGGAAGGAACAATCATCTATGTAGGAAAAGCCAAGAACCTGAAGCGGCGCGTATCTTCTTATTTCACGAAAGACCATGAATCGGCAAAGACCCGTGTACTCGTCACGAAGATAGCCGACATCCGTTATATCGTGGTGAATACGGAAGAAGACGCGCTGCTGCTTGAGAACAATCTGATCAAGAAATACAAGCCACGCTATAATGTGCTGCTGAAAGACGACAAAACCTACCCTTCCATCTGCATCAGCAACGAATATTTTCCACGAATCTACAAGACACGGAAAATCATACGCGACGGATCGAGCTATTACGGTCCCTACAGCCATATACCTTCAATGATGGCCATGCTGGAGCTTATCAAGAAACTCTATCCTCTCCGCACCTGCCATCTGGCCCTTACCCCTGAAAACATCAGCAAAGGAAAATTCAAGGTCTGCCTGGAATACCATATAAAGAACTGCAAGGCTCCATGTGTGGGACTGACGTCACACGAAGAATATATGGAAAACATCCGCCAGGCAAAAGAAATCCTGAAGGGGAATACAGAGGCTATAAGCTCTCTTCTGATGGAACGGATGAAGATACTGTCGGACGAGATGAGGTTTGAGGAAGCACAGAAAGTCAAGGAAAAATACCTGCTCATTGAGAACTACCGATCAAAAAGCGAAGTGGTAAGCGCCACGCTGCACAACATCGACGTGTTCTCGATTGAAAAAGATGACAGTTCCGCGTACATCAATTACCTGCACATCACAAACGGAAGTATCAATCAGGCCTTCACTTTCGAATACAAAGTACGGATGAATGAAAGCAAGGAAGAACTGCTACAGTTAGGTATCGCGGAAATGAGAGAACGCTACAAAAGCCAGTCAAAAGAAATCATCATCCCTTTTGAGCTGGATATGGAAATGAATGGAGTTACTTTCACCGTGCCACAGAGAGGCGAAAAAAAGCACCTTCTCAACCTGTCGCTCATGAATGTGAAACAATACAAGATAGACCGTCTGAAACAGGCAGAGAAACTGAATCCGGAACAACGGAGCGTACGCCTCATGAAAGAGATACAAGAACAGCTGCATCTGGAAAAGATGCCTAACCACATAGAATGCTTTGACAATTCAAACATACAAGGCTCCGATGCGGTGGCCGCCTGTGTAGTGTTCAAAAAAGCGAAGCCAAGCAAAAAAGACTATCGGAAATACATCATCAGGACCGTTTCAGGCCCCGATGATTACGCATCAATGCAAGAAGTGGTGAGACGGCGCTATACCCGGATTCTCGACGAACAAGACGAACTGCCCGACCTGATCCTTACAGACGGTGGAAAAGGCCAGATGGAAGTGGTGCGCGAGGTGATTGAAGACGAACTGAACCTGCACATTCCGATAGTAGGACTGGCAAAAGACAACCGCCACAAGACCTCAGAGATATTGTATGGCTTCCCTCCCCAAACCGTTGGAATCAAACAAGGCACTCCCCTCTTCCACCTGCTGGAAAACATTCAGGACGAAGTGCATAGGTTTGCCATCACGTTCCACAGGGACAAGCGGAGCAAAAGCCAGATTGCGTCTGAGCTGGACCGCATCAAAGGTATTGGCAAGATACGGAAAACAGCCCTGTTGAAGAAGTTCAAAAGCGTTTCACGCATTCGCAAGGCAACCATAGAGGAGTTGGCGGAAATAGTAGGAGAATCAGTCGCAAAAACCATCAAGGAAAGTCTGGAAGCGAACAAATAAATTTCGTATTTTTGCAAAAACAAAAGAGAAAGATGAGAATAGTGATCCAACGCGTGAGTCATGCTTCTGTCACCATCGACGGAACATGCAAATCAGCCATCAAAGAAGGGTTTCTGATTCTGGTCGGTATTGAAGAAGCCGACACACAGGAAGACGCGGACTGGCTTTGCAAGAAGACCGTCAATCTTCGGGTTTTCGACGATGAAAACGGAGTGATGAACAAATCCATTCTGGACATTAACGGTGAAATACTTGTAATCAGTCAGTTCACGCTAATGGCTTCCACAAAGAAAGGGAACCGTCCGTCATACATCCGTGCGGCAGGACACGAAACCGCCATCCCCCTTTATGAGTATTTCTGCAATGAACTGAGCATCGCCTTAGGAAAGCAGGTAGGGACCGGAACTTTCGGTGCAGACATGAAAGTGGAACTGCTGAACAACGGACCGGTCACAATATGTATGGACACAAAAGACAAGGAATGAAATGACACTGGAAGAAGCACAAAAAACGGTTGACAACTGGATAAAGACCTACGGAGTGAGATATTTCAGCGAACTGACCAATATGGCCGTACTGACCGAGGAAGTGGGCGAACTGGCACGGATTATGGCACGCACCTACGGAGACCAGTCGTTTAAAGAAGGTGAAAGACATGATCTGGGTGACGAGATGGCCGACATACTGTGGGTACTTCTCTGCCTGGCCAATCAGACAGGCGTCGACCTGACAGAAGCCTTCCGGAAAAACATTGAGAAAAAGACTTCACGAGACAAGGACAGACATAAAAACAACCCTAAATTATAAAACGGCATGTATAACAACGATGAATTCGAAAGCGACCTTTTCCGTAACATGGAAGCGGAAGACAAAGAAAACCTGAACCAGCCCAGCAAATATGAGATGGCATTAGGTAAGTACAACACAGCCCTGAATGACGATGAAATCGCAGCAAGAGTATCGCATATCATCGAAGAACATGTAGCGGAAAACGATACACTGGAAGTGAAGAAATTCCTTTTCAACTGCATCGACCTGACCACACTGAAATGCACCGACAGCGAGACCAGTGTTATGAAGTTTACCGAGAAAGTCAATGAATTTGACGACAAATACCCCGACCTGAAGAACGTGGCCGCCATCTGTGTCTACCCGAACATGGCGGAAATCGTGAACGACACGCTTGAAGCCGATCGCGTAAAAATAGCATGCGTCTCAGGAGGATTCCCTTCCTCGCAAACTTTCATGGAAGTAAAAGTCGCGGAGACGGCCATGGCACTCCACAGCGGTGCCGACGAGATCGACATCGTGATTCCGGTCGGAAAATTTCTGAGCGGAGACTACGAAGGCATGTGCGATGAAATTCAGGAACTGAAAGACGTATGCGGCGAGAAACAGCTCAAAGTAATCCTCGAGACGGGAGCACTCGGCTCGGCCTCAAACATCAAGAAAGCCGCTATTCTGGCCATGTACTCCGGTGCGGATTTCATCAAGACATCGACAGGAAAAGAACAGCCCGCAGCCACTCCGGAAGCGGCCTTCGTCATGTGCCAGGCTATCAAGGAATACTATCTGGAAACGGAAAGAAAGGTAGGGTTCAAACCAGCCGGAGGTCTGAATACTGTGCATGATGCTTTGGTATATTATACCATTGTCAAGGAAATACTGGGCAAGGAATGGCTGTGCAACGACCTGTTCCGGTTGGGAACAAGTCGACTTGCCAACAGACTTCTCTCCGATATTCTTGGTGAGGAAACAAAATTCTTCTGAAACCTCTCCTATTCTGACTGAAAAACCGGATAAAAAACGCCCGGACTTCTTACCGAAAAGTCCGGGCGTTTTTCCTGACTTTATTTATCCCTTTCCACCACATAGTCAATATAAGCGGTCAACGACTTTCGGATAGTCTCATCCGTAAAGTCCGGCAAAAGCGCCAACGCCTTATCGCGATAACCACGCATCACCCTCTCAGCATATTCAATTCCACCTTCTTTCTTGATTCTTTCCACAAAAGAAGCGATCTCATCTTTCGTAGCCTCCATATTACGGATACGCAAAGCCAAGGCATTCAGGTCCGGATCGTTCCGCTTGTTCAATGTATAGATGGCAGGCAAGGTCAACTTACCCTCCATCATATCATTGCCCGTAGGCTTACCGACTTGCGGGCTGTCGAAATAATCGAATATGTCGTCCTTGATTTGAAAAGCAATGCCGATTGTCTCACCGAAAAGCGACGCACAACGCACGCCCTCTTCCGGGGCGGACACGGAAATGGCTCCACTCTCCGCACTGGCCCTGAACAAAGCCGCGGTCTTTTTCCGAATCACATCAAAATAAGCCTCCTCCGAAAAGTCATTGTTCTCTATATTACCCAACTGAAGGATCTCCCCTTCCGACAAGTCCTGCCCCAGTCCTGCCACAAGCCTGACAATACGGATCATGCCCGTATGCGAGGCATGCTTCAGACTCGTGGCAAGCATATAATCACCGACTAACACCGACAATTTATTGTTGTAAATCGCATTGACCGATAATTGTCCGCGACGCTCATCACTTTCATCCACCACATCATCATGAACAAGACTTGCCGTATGAAGCAACTCCAACGACAAAGCCGCATGAAGGGTCGCATCGTTCGGTTCTCCGAACAACTTGGCCATAAGCATCACAAGAATAGGCCGCATCATCTTCCCCCGTCTTTTCTTTATATAAGACAACACATCCTGCAACCTCGGATTGGAGCTGGTCAATGAGGCTTCAAAAAGTGCCCTGAAATCGTTTAATTCCTTATCTACGGGCTGCTTTATCAAATCAATTTTATCCATCAGCATTTATTTTGCACACAAAAGTAATAATAAAAGAGATAATAGCGTATTTTTTTGTACATTTACATGAAAAAACTTAATATTTTTATTCGATATGGAGAAACTGTTTCTTTTAGACGCATACGCATTGATTTACCGTGCCTATTACGCCTTTATCAAGAATCCCCGCATCAATTCAAAAGGCTTCAACACTTCTGCCATACTGGGATTTGTCAACACACTCGAGGAAGTGCTGCGCAAGGAATCCCCCACCCACATAGGCATTGCTTTCGACCCTTCCGGGCCGACTTTCCGCCATGAGGCATACGCTGCATATAAGGCACAGCGCGAAGAGACCCCGGAAGCCATCCGCCAGTCCATCACTCCCATCAAAAACATCATAAAAGCTTACCGGATTCCTATTCTGGAAGTTCCGGGATTCGAAGCGGACGATGTGATCGGCACATTGGCCACTCAAGCCGGAAAAAAAGGAATCGACACATACATGATGACTCCTGACAAAGACTACGGACAGTTGGTCGGAGAACATGTTTTCATGTACCGTCCCAAATATGGCGACAAGGATTTCGATGTGATGGGTATAGAAGAGATAAAAAAGAAATTCGATATCCAGTCCCCGACACAGGTCATCGACATGCTCGGGCTGATGGGAGACAGCTCTGACAATATCCCGGGATGTCCGGGAGTCGGAGAGAAGACAGCACAGAAACTGATTGCCCAGTTCGGCAGCATAGACAATCTGCTCGCTCATACAGATGAACTGAAAGGTGCCGTCAGAAAGAAGGTGGAAGAAAACAAAGAGCAAATCCTGTTCTCAAAGTTCCTGGCTACCATCAAGACTGACGCTCCTATCCAACTGGATATGGAAGCACTGAAAAGGGAGGAACCAGATACGGAAGAATTACGCCGGATTTTCGAGGAACTTGAATTCCGCACACTGATTGACCGGGTACTGAAACCAGAAAGGAAACCTACACCTGCGTCTCCTACTCCACAACCCGATCTCTTTGGCTTTTTTACCGATGAGAATACAAGCGAGGCCAAAAATTCAAGTCTCACAAGCTTGGAACAGCTGGAATACGACTACCAACTGGTTGATACAGAAGAAAAAAGACAGGATTTATTTGAAAAATTATTTACAAATCAGATTATCAGCCTAGACACGGAAACAACAGGTACGGACCCTATTACCGCAGAGCTGGTGGGAATGAGCTTCTCCTTTAAGGAAAACCAGGCATTTTATGTCCCTGTACCGCCAGACCGTGAAGAAGCGCAAAAAATCGTAAACGTTTTTAAGCCTGTTTACGAAAATGAAAAAACAGTTAAAGTAGGACAAAACATCAAATACGACCTGCTGGTACTGGAAAGTTATGGAGTCCGACTGAAAGGAAAGATGTTCGACACCATGATAGCCCATTATGTGATACAGCCGGAGCTACACCACGGGATGGACTACCTTGCGGAAATTTACCTGAAATATAATACCATCAAGATTGAAGAACTGATCGGACCAAAAGGGAAAAACCAAAAGAACATGCGCGACCTCTCCCCCACCGAGGTCTACAAATATGCCTGTGAGGATGCGGATGTCACACTGAAACTGAAAAACGTTTTGGAAAAAGAGCTGGAGAAGAATGACGCCACAGAACTGTTTGAGAACATCGAGATGCCGCTCGTTCCCGTACTCGCCTATATGGAACGAAACGGGGTGCGCATCGACACGGAGGCCTTAAAAGAGACATCCCGACATTTCACCGCAAGAATGAACCAGATAGAGGAAGAAGTGCATCAGTTGGCTGGAATGAACTTCAACATAGCCTCACCGAAACAAGTGGGTGAAGTGCTGTTCGACAAACTCAAGATTATAGAAAAAGCCAAAAAGACTAAAAGCGGACAATACGTCACTTCAGAGGAAGTACTGGAAAGCCTGAGAGGCAAGCATCAGATAGTGGGAAAAATCCTGGAACACCGCGGACTCAAGAAGCTGCTGGGCACATACATTGACGCGCTCCCTCAACTGATCAATCCGAAAACAGGCAAAATACACACCTCGTTCAACCAAACGGTAACAGCTACCGGACGGTTAAGCTCAAGCAACCCGAACCTCCAGAACATACCTGTAAGAAATGAAGACGGAAAAGAAATCCGAAAAGCATTCATCCCGGACGATGGTTGTGAATTCTTCTCGGCCGACTATTCGCAAATCGAGCTACGCATCATGGCACATCTGAGCGAAGACCCACATATGGTAGAAGCATTCCGTGAGGGACAGGATATCCATACCGCAACTGCCGCCAAGATCTATAAGGAACCATTGGACAAGGTGACACGCGAACAACGGAGCAAGGCCAAGACGGCCAACTTCGGCATCATATACGGCATTTCCGTGTTCGGACTGGCCGAACGCCTGAGCATCGACCGTAAAGAAGCGAAAGCACTCATCGACGGATACTTCAAGACATATCCTCATGTAAAGGAATATATGGAGAAAAGCATACAGGCGGCACGGGAGAAAGGATACATCGAGACAATCTTCAAACGCCGCCGTTATCTGCCGGACATCAACTCACACAATGCAGTGGTGAGAGGCTATGCGGAACGGAATGCCATCAACGCTCCCATACAGGGAAGTGCCGCAGACATTATCAAGGTAGCCATGATACGCATCTACCAACGCTTTATGAAAGAAGGCATCCGGTCAAAGATGATCCTACAAGTACACGACGAACTGAATTTCAGCGTACTGCCCGAAGAAAAAGAAAAAGTACGGCAAATCGTGATAAGCGAAATGGAAAACGCTTACAAAATGAAAGTTCCCCTGCAAGCCGATTGCGGATGGGGTCAGAACTGGCTAAAAGCGCATTGACATTCCATAAATGTTAACATTTCTTTATTCTATATCATTTTGCCAATAATACACAAAAAAAATAGGAGCACACACACTCTCACATCAAAAATATTACTATATTTGCATTACAGACAAGAACAAAATGTCAGACAAACCTTAAAAGAATAAAGATATGAAAACAAGAAATTTACTTAGAAGCTTGATTGTTGTGGTCGTTGCTTTTGTAACAAATCTTACAGTTTCTGCTGCAGCATGGGATAACAATCTTATCTACAATGCAGAAGAAGTAAATGGGTTGAAGGTTGCTGAGACAGTCTATAAGAAAGACGGTAACACACTGACCAACTACATGAAATACAGTTATAAATATAACGCCGACAACCAGATGACAGAAAACATGTCACAGAAATGGAACAGCGGAAAGAACCGTTGGGAAAACGACTTGTGCATCCGTTATATCTATAACAACAAGAGTGTTACAACAGAATACTACAAATGGGACGCGAAAAAGAAAGATTTCATCCTTATCCCTGAAATGACAGTGACAATGGATAAATAAGCATTCCAATATAAAATGAATTTCATAAACTCTCTTAATCAGAAAGAGGCACCTCGTGAAGAAGTGCCTCTTTTTTGCTTACAATCTGAAAGCCGAACCGCCTTAAAGCCTTTCAGATCCTTTAGTTCCGACAACCACAGGCCATCAGGACTAGTCAGAATCCCTATTATCTGTAAGCTCAAAAATTCCGGTACAATCCTCGTGTGTCATCTCACAAGGATTGGCGACGAAAAGTCCGCCCATTGTCTCACGGGCATTACGGGCCAACATTCCACATTCCTCCTTTTTGATGCCATATCACTCATCTTCAGATTATCCACCCCACAAGCCTTCTGCAGTCCGGCCAATGCCGTCAGGAAATCTTCCGGTCTTGACGCATCCTTAATTCCCATCGCCCTGGCCATCTTGATGAACTGCCCGTCACAAGCATGCCAGTCTACGAAGAAACGATAGAATTCGTTGGAAATCATAATTAGTCCGGCGCCATGGGGCAGGTCATAATGATAAGCGCTCATCGCATGCTCCATGGAATGCTCCGCGATCGTGCTGGTAAGCTGCATGGTCAGTCCGGCAATAGTACTTCCGTAGGCCACAGCCACTCGAGCTTCCAAGTCATTGCCGCCCTTCATCACACGCGAGACAGATAAACCCTTTCCCGGCAGTTGTTGGTCGCCAAGTTCATATTCTTACCTCCTGACCTGTATTAATTGGACATTTTCTTTAAGCATAAAAGTAACGCAAAAGCCTACACGGGAAGTTATTGTAAGGCTCAAATACCTTTATTGAAAAGCCCAACCGCAACGATGGAAACGGAACACAATCGTATTGCCGTTGTCCGGATAAATGAGTAACTTTGCCGCGGTAAAATTGAATTATTAAATGCAATATAAGAGATAAATCTATGGCTTTACAATGTGGTATTGTAGGACTGCCGAACGTAGGTAAGTCCACACTTTTCAATTGCTTGTCGAATGCGAAGGCTCAGGCGGCCAACTTCCCGTTCTGCACCATCGAGCCGAACGTAGGTGTAATCACCGTTCCGGACGAACGGCTGAACAAACTGGCCGAACTGGTACATCCGGGACGCGTCGTTCCCACCACAGTAGAAATCGTCGACATCGCCGGACTGGTGAAAGGTGCCAGCAAAGGTGAAGGTCTCGGCAACAAGTTTCTGGCCAACATCCGTGAGACGGATGCCATCATCCATGTGCTCCGCTGTTTCGATGATGAGAATGTGACTCATGTGGACGGTACGGTCAATCCGGTGCGCGACAAGGAAATCATCGACATGGAACTTCAGCTGAAGGACCTGGAGACCATCGAAAGCCGTATCCAGAAAGTGCAGAAACAAGCACAGACAGGAGGTGACAAGGTGGCCAAACAGACATACGAAGTACTGGTGCGCTACAAGGAAGCGCTTGAACAAGGAAAATCAGCCCGCACGGTACAATTCGAATCAAAAGACGAACAAAAGATAGCACACGACCTTTTTCTGCTGACTTCAAAGCCGGTAATGTATGTGTGCAACGTAGATGAAGGAAGTGCCGTGACAGGCAACAAATACGTGGAACAGGTGCGTGAGGCTGTAAAAGAAGAGAATGCCGAGATTCTGGTGGTAGCCGCAAAAACCGAAGCGGACATTGCCGAACTGGAAACTTATGAAGACCGTCAGATGTTCCTTCAGGAAATAGGACTGGAAGAATCGGGTGTGAACCGACTCATCAAATCGGCATACAAGCTCCTGAACCTGGAAACATTCATCACCGCAGGCGAAATGGAAGTCAAGGCATGGACCTACCACAAAGGCTGGAAAGCTCCGCAATGTGCCGGTGTCATCCATACTGACTTCGAGAAAGGATTTATCCGTGCCGAGGTCATCAAATACGAGGATTATATCAAATACGGTAGTGAAGCTGCCGTACGCGAGGCTGGTAAGCTGAATGTGGAAGGCAAGGACTATGTGGTGCAGGACGGTGACATCATGCACTTCCGCTTCAACGTATAACAAACCAAGGTACAGAAGCACAAGGATACAGAGGAAAAAGCGTCCTGCAAGCCAATGAATGGAGAACGCTGCGTATTCGTGTCTCTGTGTATGACTTTTCAATGTAAGAACGATGAAATACTTGATTGTAGGAACAGGAGGCGTGGGAGGCTCCATCGCGGGCTTCCTCGCACTGGCAGGAAAAGACGTGACCTGCATTGCCCGCGGCAAGCATCTTGAAGCGATCCGCCGCAACGGGCTTCATCTGAAATCAGACTTGAAGGGGGAGCATTTTCTTCCGGTAAAAGCCTGCACTGCTGAAGAATTCGACGGAAAGGCTGACGTAATCTTTGTCTGTGTAAAGGGCTATTCCATCGACTCCATCAAAGAAGTACTGGAACGCGCCTCCACACCCGAGACGTTGGTAATCCCTATCCTGAACGTATATGGCACAGGCCCACGCATCGGCCGGCTCGTGCCTTCTGTCTGCGTACTCGACGGATGCATCTATATTGTAGGATTCGTTTCAGGCGAAGGAGAGATTACCCAGATGGGCACCATCTTCCGCCTGGTATTCGGCGCACGCCCCGAACAGGGAATCGCCCGTGAACGATTGGAAAAAATAGCCGATGAATTGTGGGAATGCGGTATCAAGGCCGATGTGTCGGACGACATCAACCGCGATACGTTCATCAAATGGGCATTCATTTCGGCCATGGCCTGCACAGGGGCTTATCACAATGTACCCATGGGAGAAGTGCAGCACGAAGGAGAAGTGCGCGACACATTTGTCGGCCTTTCCAAGGAAAACGCGGAAATAGGACGGAGACTGAACGTGGAATTTCCTGAAGACCCGATTGCCTACAATCTGAAAGTCATCGACAAACTCGACCCGCACAGTACAGCCTCCATGCAGAAGGACCTTGCCCGCGGACATGAATCGGAAATACAGGGATTGCTGTTCGATATGATCGGGCTTGGCGAACGTCTGCACGTGGATATGCCGACTTATCACAAAGTGGCGCTAAAGTTTCGGAAAGCATGAAACACATTATCGACATCGACACTTGGGAGCGGAAGGACAACTATAACTTTTTCCGCGGATTCGCCAACTCGTGGATTGCCGTCACAAGCGAAGCGGACTGCACCGAGGCATACGCTTCCGCAAAAGTCGGCGGGAAGTCCTTCTTCCTCTATTATCTGTATGCCATCCTGCGTGCAGTGAATGAAATCAAGGAACTGCGCTACCGTTGGGACAAGAACGGACAGGTGGTCTACCATGATCAGGTAGATGTCATCTCTCCCATCGCTGTACCGGGCAAAACCTTCTATACGGTGCGCATCCCCTATCACAAGGATTTCGACACATTCTATACGGAAGCGCGACGGATCATCACCACCATTCCTGAAGACGGTGACCCGTACGGCACGGATAAACAGATCGCCTCCCAAGGTGATTTTGATGTGTTCCTGCTGAGTGCGACTCCGAAGCTATATTTCACATCCATCACCTATACGCAACAGTCCGTAGGCCATCCGCTGGACTATCCGCTGATGAATGCCGGAAAGGCCATCACACGTGCAGGACGCCTCTACATGCCTATCGCACTGACAGTAAGCCATGCGTTTGCAGACGGAGCGCATATCTCGCTTTTCTTTGAAAAGGTGGAACGGATTTTGAAGGAAATCGCGTAACTCTCTGATATACTTTCTTGAACACAGATCCACAAAGGCACCATATTCCCTGTGTCTTTGTGGATCCGTGACTGATTTGCCAGATTTGACACAACCTCCTTATAGTGAATCAGTGTTTGTTCAGATACTCACACAGCTTCTGCACCGCACGGGCACGGTGACTGATTTTGTTCTTTTCCTCATTTCCCATTTCGGCAAAGGTTCCGCTATAGCCTTCCGGCACGAATACCGGGTCGTAACCGAAGCCGGAACCACCCCGTTTTTCTTCGATGATACGGCCTTTCACGATACCCTCAAACAGGTGCTCCACCCCACCCTCAATCAAACAGATAGCAGTACGGAATTGGGCAGAACGGTCCTGTTTTCCTTGCAATTCAGCCAACAATTTCTTCATGTTCGCTTCCGAATCATGCCCCTCCCCGCCTGCATAACGGGCTGAATACACTCCCGGCGCGCCGTCTAAAGCCGCCACCTCCAAGCCCGTATCGTCTGCAAAGCAGTCCAGACCATAATTTCTGTAAATATATTCCGCCTTCTGCCTGGCATTTCCTTCCAGCGTATCCGCCGTTTCGGGAATATCGGCATGGCAACCGATGTCGTTCAGACTCAGCACTTCCACTTCCTCACCCAATATCTGACGCACTTCATCCAATTTGTGCGCATTGTTCGTCGCAAATACCAATTTTTTCCTAACCATATAAATAAAGATTTATAAACAGGCTAAAGATACGGATTTCCCAACTAACAGACAAAAGAAAAACAAGACCTACACGGATTCAAACAAACATATTCAGCATCGTAACCACCTGATTTCCCCAAAAGCCCACTTACTTTGCAGTGTAGAAAAGAAAAAACACCGACAATATAGTAAACATCACATAAAAATAAGACTGGTTTGAAGGCGCTTGTCCGCTGACTCCGGACAGGCAAAAGTAAGAGGGTGTGTCGTAATTGCGATTCACCCTCTTTGTGCACAAAAAAGAAGGTATGCATTTTGACACACCCTCTCTTCTCTTCATTTCATGAACTTTTCATTCTTACGGAACATTCCAGGAGACATACCACAACATCGTTTGAAGAATTTTCCGAACGCCGCCTGATCGGAGAAACCAAGCATCTCCGCCACTTCCTGTATGGTTTTATATTCATCTATCAGACAAGATTTGGCATCCTCCGACAGAATTTCATCAATCATTTGGCTGGCACTCTTTCCATACTGTTTGCGTAACTTGGCAGAAAGAGAATCCGGAGATACACAAAGCTGGGTCGCATACCACTTCACTTCATGATATTGCCGACAATTCGTACGGACAAGATGTAAGAAACGGCTTGTCACATCCTTCCAGAAAGGACATTCCTCATCCGTTCCTTCAGGATAGATATGTGAGATGACATTCCATAGGCTGAACAACAATGTCTGCAGAAGGGCCCTCATCGTTTCGTCACGGAAACGGCTTCCCGGACTGTTCACGACATCGGCCAAAAGCCCGACAAGAAGAAGCATACGCTCCACCTCATACTCATCAAGCGACACAAAAGGATTCTGTACATATTTATAAATGATGTCCGACATATTAAAACGTATCTTCTCTACCACTATCTGAAAGAATATCTGCTCTGTCATCATCAGATACCCCTTGAAATCATCGCTCGTTTTAATGTCTTTCCAACAGCCGGCAAATATGAAGTCAACATATGCCGGACCAGGAATCACATCCAGTCCGCCCTGCCTCTGGAAACTCAGGTTACCGGAAATGATCAACAGAGATACCGCATTCTTTGTTTCCGGAATGCTTTCACAGAATACACCGTTCCCCGAAAGCTCCAATATGACCATCCTGTCATCAGAAGCCATTTCCAAAACCTGACTATTTGCTACAGCTTCCTCTGTAACCCATTCATATAAGCCTTTCTTACACATAAATATCCTACTTTTTGAGACACAAAAATAAGTCTATGGCTACAATAAGAAGAGATGATTTTCAATGTTTTATAATTTGTAAACTGAAAAAGGCTTAAACATCGGATTAAGACTATTCCTTTCCGTGTCCGGACAAGTACACTCTACAGCCCTGCATCTACATTTGCATAAAAACTTAAAAATATAACTTCTGATAACCCATGAAAAAGACATTACCATTTTCATTGTTGTTTATTTTTCTCCTTCAGGCGTGCGACGAATATGAGATAGGAGAATACACACCGTTGCCCAAACTCCATTTAGGCGAGACATTCAAATACCTTTGCATACCGGAAAACTATACCCGGCTGGCTTATGATTCTCTGGGCGATGTGGCTGTTCTGAATTTCCACAAAGAAGAAATAACCGATCTTGATTATATCGACTATGATGAACAGACCTGCACGTTTTCCTTTCACAAAGGAGAAACAGCCAGATATAGAATCATCTGGAATTATGAATCGACAAAAAATGTGATACGGTTTCTTTACGGACAAAACGGCATGTGGTACCGCATGAACCATAACCGGAATGACGAATACATCCTTGAAGCTAACGACGGGATGACTGTCCGCACAGTAGTATACCGCACCAATCAAGATTCAATAAACCTGACAATCAAAAAATTCCGTATTGAAGAATACAATCAGTAAATAAACAGGAAACCGATCTGAAGTAGCTACTAAGAATATAAATCTTAATCTTTTAAACTTTTCGCATTATGTTAAAGCATTTCTATTCAGTCAGCATGATGTTGCTTCTGATGGGAACAGCCTCATCATTGGGCGCGGCCAATATAAGTAAGACCCGGCCCGACACAAACGACATCAAGAACAGCCAACAAACCAGCACCTGCACCGGTACAGTAAAGGACCCGGCAGGCGAAACCGTCATCGGTGCTTCTGTGATGATAAAAGGAACCACCAACGGATCGATCACTGACATCGACGGTCGCTTCTCCATCCAAAATGTAAGAAAGGGTGATGTGATACAGATTTCATACATCGGCTTCCAGACCGTAGAAATTGTATTTGAAGGCAAGCCGTTGGAGGTGACACTGACAGAAGACTCGCAAGCTCTGGACGAAGTGGTAGTGACCGCTCTGGGTATCAAACGTGAGAAAAAAGCCTTGGGTTATGCCATGCAGGAGGTAAAAGGCGAGTCGCTGGTGAACGCCCGTGAGACCAATCTTGCAAATGCCTTGTCCGGTAAGATTGCCGGTGTACAGGTCATCCGTTCAAGCAACGGCCCCGGCGGCTCTTCAAAAATCCAGCTCCGTGGCGCCAATTCCGTGACGGGTACCAACCAGCCACTGATCGTGGTCGATGGTGTACCGATGGACAACTTCACGGGTGCCGACAATGCCGACTTCTACAATCCGTCACTGGATATGGGTAACGGACTTTCCGATCTTAATGCGGAAGATATAGAATCAATGTCCGTACTGAAAGGTGCCTCCGCTGCCGCCCTCTATGGTTCGCGTGCAGGTAACGGCGTCATTCTGATCACCACCAAGAAAGGTGTGAAGAAGGAAGGGCTCGGCATCACGATTTCCGCTTCTGTATCAGCTGAAACCATTTTCATGCAACCGGAAATGCAGACCTCATTCGGCCAGGGTACGGCCGGACAGTACAACAGCGAAAGCTCCTACAGCTGGGGACCTGCCATGGGCACGGAATACATGTTCAACGGCCAGAGCCGGCGCATGCAATATTACGACAACCTCGATTCCTATTTCCGCACAGGTACAAACTTCACGGAAAGCATCTCATTCTCCCAGATGTTCGGCAAGACAGGTATCTACGCGTCTGCCACACGTATGGACGACGCAAGCAAGATTCCGGGTTCCAGTCTGGACCGTACGAACTTTACGCTGCGTGCCTCTTCCACCTTCGGCAAGGATGACCGTTGGAGTTTCGACGGCAAGATACAGTATATCCGTACGGGAGCCGAGAACCGTCCGATGACCGGAAACAACGACTCCAACCGTTTCCGCTCTATCTATATACTTCCATCCTCCATAGACATCCGCGATTACAGCAATCCCCTGACAGAAGACGGCACGATGAACTGGTGGTCTCCGAGCGGCCTGAACCCTTACTGGCTGGATGAATACAACCTGAACAGCGACCGCCGCAACCGTTTCCTGATAAACGCCTCGCTGAAATACAAGTTCACGGACTGGCTGGATCTGGAATTGAGAGGAGGAAGCGACATGTACTACACCGAACTGACGGGCAAGACATACGCGGGTGCCAGCAACCTGAACAACGGAAACAGCGCATACGAGCTGAGCGAGCAGCGTTTCTATGAAAACAACTTCAGCTTCCTGTTCACGGCACATAAAGACAACCTTATCGACAAGCTTGGCGGTAACCTGACATTCGGCGGCAACCTGATGGAACGGAAATCTTCCGGTCTGAAGAACCGTGCGTCCACGCTGACAGTGCCCAACCTGTTCAACATCAACAACAGCAGCACATCAGACCGTTCGGTAACAGAGACCTACAGTCACAAAAAGATCAATTCTCTGTACGGCACCATCGGCCTGAACTATGACAGCTGGATCTTTCTGGACGCCACGTTCCGAAACGACTGGACTTCCACACTGAGCAAAGACAACCGTTCATTCTTCTATCCCTCTGTTTCCTTGTCGTGGGTGTTCAGCGACATGATGAGCAAATTCGACAAGCCTCTCCCACAATGGATCACCTATCTGAAAGCACGCGCATCGTATGCCCAAGTGGGAAACGACATGGACCCCTACCAACTGTATGATTCCTACTCGATCGGTTCCGACCGCTTCGGCAATACAACCGCAAGCTCCAACTCGACGAAGTTCGACTCAACCGTATGCAACGAGCTGGTTTCCTCATGGGAGGCCGGTGTGGAAATGCGTTTCTTCAACAACCGCCTGGGTTTCGACTTCGCATGGTACAAATCGAACGCGAAGCATCAGCTGATGAAGATTCCGATGAACCAGATGTCCGGTTACAGCTCAAGAATGATCAATGCCGGAAATATCCAGAACACCGGTGTGGAACTGACAGTGACCGCCCGCCCTGTGGAAACGGAAAGCTTCAGCTGGGACACCCAGATCAACTTTTCCAAGAACAACAACAAGATTCTGGATCTGGGACCGGGCATCGAACGCTATGAGCTGGGAGGTGCAGCGGAACTGAAGGTATATGCAGTGGCCGGAGGAAACTACGGTGAAATCTGGGGTACGAAGTTTGCCCGTGTCACCGATGAAAGCAGTCCTTATTACGGAAAACTGATCCTGAACGATGCGGGACTGCCTACCACAGACGGAGAAATGTATAAAATCGGTGACCAACAGCCCGACTGCATGATAGGATGGGGAAACACGTTCAACTATAAGAATTTCTCATTGGGTCTGCAATTTGACGGAAGAATCGGAGGCGACATCTATTCATACACGAATTATCTGTTGCAAATATACGGACGGGCGGACGTGACCGCTCCGGGAGGAAACAGAGAAAAGTTTGTGGTAGACGGTGTCATTTCCGACGGAAACGGAGGCTACACAGTAAACACGACTCCCGTATCACAGGAAGAGTATTGGAGAACGGGTATCGGCACAGGCAATACGGGTATCGGCGAGGCCAACATCTACGATGGTACAAACTTCCGTCTGCGTAACATTTCGTTGAGCTACAGCTTCCCGCGTTCCATGCTGAAGAACACCTGTTTCCAGCAGGCCAAGCTGGGATTCTCCGTCAACAACGTATGGATGATTTACAGTGACATGAACGGTATTGACCCGGAATCCGTATTCATTACGGATACAAACGCCACAGGTTTCGAGAACGGATCATCTCCTACTTCCAGAACCTTTCTTTTCAACGTAACCCTTGGTTTCTAATCTGTTAATACGAATATCAATATGAAAACAAACAAACTTTTTATAGGAATAGGATTGCTTGGACTGGCCACTCTGTGCGCCTGTTCTGACTTTGACGAAGTGAATTCCGACCCGTCAAAGACCACTATCGAATCCACTCTCCCGGAATACTTCCTGAACAACTCCATCGGCAAGATCCAGATGGACCCGAGTACCGGCGAACGTGTATATTATCTGAACTGGGGTGACGCGTCCCGTGCCTTCGGAGAAGCCGGAATGCTGTCAGTCGGCCTGTATGATGACGACTATATATCCAGTTACTACTATCCGTGTATTTCCAACGCCATCAATTATGCGACCATCGCCCTTACTGAAGCGGGGAAACGTGCGGCTGAGGAACCTTTCTATGGAAACTTACGGCAGTTTGCCCGTATCTGGCGTGCCATGCTGGCCGCCCAGTTTGCCGACAGTTTCGGCCCCTATCCTATCAATGCCGGACAGGGAGAGACACCTGTATACAACACGCAAAAAGAGACTTATCAGTTTATCTTGAAAGAGCTGAAAGAAGCTGTTGATTCCATCGACGTGTCTGTCACGCCGACGGAAACCCAAGCTGCTTGCGACCCTGCATACGGTTATGCAGCCGACAAATGGCTGAAGCTCGGAAACTCTTTCCGCATGCGTTATGCCATGCGGCTGACAAATACGGACATGGCGGCTGACGCCCAAACCGAATTTGAAGACGCCTGCAAGGACGGAAACTATATCAAGACCATGGACGACATGCTGTGGTTCGCTTCCAACAACGGATGGGACGACTACACAAGCCCCTATACCCGTACGTGGAACCTGCAGGCCCTGTCGTCTACCATGGCCAACCTGATGACCAATCTGGGCGGTGTGGCTGTGGCCGACCAGCGTTCCGATTTGGCCCAATATACCAAGCCGAACGACTATCTGGGAATCAGATACGACAAACATTTTCTGGAAAATACAGACAATCCGACCAAACAATACTGGCTGGACGGCATTCCGGAAAATCTTGACCCCCGTGCATTAAAAATGTTCTGGCTGGTGAATGACAATGCTGCCGACAACGCGATTACGACCGACCAGAAAGGCACAAGCATCAATACACGAGGAGGCTATCTCCTGCCAATGGAAGAAGGAAGCAAGGACACCATCTGGGTGTCAGGGACCTGCACATGGAACGGAGTCCCGACGGGAAGCTCAACCAGCTGGTCCCCGACACTGGCATACAATGAGATAATCACCACATCCAGCGGCATCCGTTCCTGCTATCCGCTGTGGGGAACCCAGTATTGTTCGGGAAGCGAAGAGGCGGTAAGTCTGGGCCGTGTCGTATTCTTCGGTGCATGGGAATCCTACTTCCTGCTGGCCGAGGCGGCCTTGCGAGGATGGAATACCGCCGGTGTAAGCGACCGGACAGCGTATGAAGACGGTGTACGTGCCAGCTTCGAGTATTTCGGCGTGAGTGAGTTCGCCGATGAATACCTGGCCTCTACCGACTATAACCGTGTAGGTACATCCGTGAACTATGCCCACACCGCCGAGCCCGCCTCTTTCCAAGCTGATTATGTGGACGGCTATACGGGTGCTCAAAGCACAGTGCAATATGCTTATCCTGTGGCTTCAAAAACACTCTACGGGCAAGCTCTGAACGATAAGCTGACGAAAATCATCACCCAGAAATATCTGGCTCAGATGCCTTATCTCGTATTGGAGGCATGGTCCGACCATCGCCGTCTGGGACTGCCGTTCTTCGACATGACAGCCAATGAAAGTGTGATGACCGGCTCCGACATGACCGGTTGGACTCCCACCTCATGGGAATCCGGACAAAAATGGAATCATTATCCGCAACGCTTGAGATATCCTTTGTCGCTGCTGACTTCAGACAGAGACGGCTACAATCAGGCACTCGAACTGTTGGGCGGAAGCAACACGACCATGGTTCCGCTTTGGTGGTCATTGGGAGCAGAATAACCCCTAAAATTCAGATTTGTCTTTGCATATTCCCGCTGCGTCTTGGTCTCCCCCAAGACCAGCGGGATTCTTTCATTTCACTTTCAGCTTGTCAAACCCTTCGCCATACACTCCCACCACATTGCTCTGGGAAATGAAGGCATTGGGATCGATGTCCTTCACCAGACGGAAAATGTCGAGCGACTCGCTTTTCTTGGCCAATACGACCACTACTTTCATATCCTGCTTGCTATACCAGCCCGTTCCGTCGAGCAATGTCACGCCACGGTTAATCCTCGTAGAAATTCCCTCTGCGATTTCCTCATATTTCCGGGAAAAAATCAGGAACTGCACCGACTGACGGGCACTGTTCACCACGTAGTCAATCACAATACTCATGATAAACAATACACAAAAACCGAACAACACCCGACGCCAGTCATGAAAAATGAAATAACAGGACGAAATGATGACAATATCACAATACATCATCATCCTTCCCAACGTCACATCCTTATATTTATTGATAATCCAGGCGATGATATCAGTGCCGCCCGTGCTTCCATTATTACAGAACACGATTCCTACCCCGAACCCCAACAGTCCGGCACCGATTACGCAAGCCATAAAATCCTGATTAGGCCCAAGCAACTGCGGCAGCTGTCCGTTCTCGTCCTTCAGTATCATCTGGAAGAACCACAACAGGAAGGTCAGCATGAAAATGGCATAAACGGTCTTCACACTGAATTTCGGACCGAGAATCTTCAACGCAAACCCCAGAAACACGGCATTTATAAGAAAATACGAAATCTGTATCTCCACCCCCGTGGCATAATAGATAATAGCCGCAATACCCGTCACTCCTCCGGTCGCAATCTGATAAGGAAGCAGAAAAGCCGCCCAACCAAGAGAATAGCAGATAAGGCCGAACGTAATGGCCAGATAGTCTTTCGACTCCCGGCCCAATTTCTTGATCAATACTGATGATTCCATATATATTCAAATTAAAGACGCAGACCCACACAGAATTACACAGATTAAAAAATCAAGTTTATCTGCGGAAATCTGCGTGAATCTGCGTCCAAGGAAAATCAATCCTCTATTTTCTCAAAATTACAATACGACATTCACGATCTTTCTCGGCACGATAATCACCTTTTTCGGTGTCCTGCCCTCAATCCACTTCTGCGACTGTTCTTCCGCCATCACTGCCGCCTGAATCGTATCATTGTCGGCATCTACGGGGAATTCCATCGTAAAGCGTGCCTTACCGTTGAACGAGATCGTATATTTCACGGAATCTTCCTTGAGATACTCTTCATTGCACAACGGCCATTTTGCATCGCATACCGTCGTGTCGTGTCCGAGAGCCTCCCACAACTCTTCCGACAGGTGTGGGGCAAACGGTGCCAAAAGCACGATCAGATCGCACAATACAGACTTGTTACGGCACTTCAACGCCGTCAGCTCGTTCACACAGATCATGAACGCGCTGACAGAAGTATTGTATGAGAACACCTCAATATCAGCCGTCACCTTCTTGATCAGCTTGTGAATGGATTTCAGCTCTTCTTTGGAAGCCTCTCCTTCTGCCGGAAGGAAATTGCCCTGACGGTCGTAGAACAAGTTCCAGAGTTTCTTCAGGAAACGGTGTACACCGTCGATACCGTTCGTATCCCACGGCTTCGACTGTTCTACCGGACCAAGGAACATCTCATACATACGCAAGGTATCGGCACCGTACTTCTCGACAATCATGTCGGGATTCACCACATTATACATCGACTTGCTCATCTTCTCAACCGCCCATCCGCAGATATACTTGCCGTCTTCCAGAATGAACTCCGCCGTACCGTATTCCGGACGCCAGTTCTTGAACGCTTCTATATCCAGGACATCGTTCGACACGATGTTCACGTCCACATGAAGCGGTGTCACATCGTACTGGTCTTTCAAGCCCAACGACACAAATGTGTTGGTGTCTTTGATACGGTATACAAAATTACTCCGTCCCTGAATCATTCCCTGGTTTACCAGCTTCTGGAACGGTTCTTCCTTCACACTGACACCCAGATCGTGCAGGAACTTGTTCCAGAAACGCGAATAAATCAAGTGACCGGTAGCGTGTTCCGTACCACCCACATACAGGTCCACATTCTGCCAATAGTGGTCAGCCTTTTCAGACACCAGCTCCTTGCCGTTGTGCGGATCCATGTAGCGCAGATAATAGGCACTCGAACCGGCGAATCCCGGCATCGTATTCAGTTCCAACGGGAACACATTCACATTGTCTATCTTCGAGTTTTCCACGACCTCGCCTTTCGTCACATCCCATGCCCATCTGGTGGCGTGCCCCAAAGGCGGTTCGCCGGTCTCAGTCGGCAGGAACTTGTCCACCTCCGGCAGTTCGAGCGGAAGCTTGCTCTCATCAATCATATAAGGCATTCCGTCCTTATAGTACACAGGGAACGGCTCTCCCCAATAACGCTGACGGGAGAAGATGGCGTCGCGCAGACGATAGTTCACCTTCACACGTCCCAGATTGTGTTCCTTCACATATTTCTTGGTCGCTGCAATCGCTTCCTTGATAGTCAGTCCGTTCAGATTCAGGTCACAATAAGGAGTGACGCCGGCTTTCGGAGAATTACATACGATACCTTCCTTCGCATCGAAACTTTCCTCACTCACGTCGCATCCTTCCACCAACGGAACAATCGGCAGGTTGAAATGCTTGGCAAAAGCATAGTCACGGCTGTCATGGGCAGGAACCGCCATGATGGCACCCGTACCGTAACCGGCCAATACATAATCACTTATCCAGATAGGCACAGCCTCACCGGTAAACGGATTGACGGCATACGACCCGCTGAACACTCCCGTTACACGACGGTCGGAAATACGCTCACGCTCCGTACGTTTCTTTGTGCGGTCCAGATAAGCCTCCACTTCGGCACGCTGGGCATCTGTAGTCAGTAGCGGAACCAGCTCACTTTCCGGAGCCAGCACCATGAAAGTCACACCGAACATCGTATCGGCACGGGTCGTAAAGATCGTGAACTCCATATCACTGTCCTTCACCTTAAAGCGCACCTCCGCACCTTCCGAACGGCCGATCCAATTGCGCTGCGTCTCTTTCAGCGATTCGGTCCAGTCTATCTTATCCAATCCGTCAAGCAGACGTTGCGCGTATGCGGAAACACGCAGACACCACTGGCGCATCTTCTTCTGCACCACCGGATAGCCACCGCGTTCCGACACACCGTCCACCACTTCATCATTGGCCAGCACCGTACCCAATTGCGGACACCAGTTCACCATTGTCTCGCCCAAATAAGCGATACGGTAGTTCATCAGTGTCTCCTGCTTTTCCCTTTCCGTCTTCGCGTTCCATTCACCAGCCGTGAAGCTCAGTTCCTCTCCACAGGCCACGTCAATGCCTTCAGTTCCCTGCTTCTCAAACACGGCCACCAGCTCACTGACAGGACGTGCCTTTTGCACGGCATTATCATAATAGCTGTTGAACATTTTCTGGAAGGCCCATTGAGTCCAATGATAATATTCCGGATCACAGGTACGTACCTCGCGGTCCCAGTCGAACGAGAAACCGATCTTGTCAAGCTGCTCACGGTAACGGTTGATATTGTTGACAGTAGTGATTGCCGGATGCTGTCCCGTCTGGATGGCATACTGCTCAGCCGGAAGTCCGTACGCGTCATACCCCATCGGATTCAGTACATTGAAACCCTGCAGACGTTTGTAACGCGCATAAATGTCACTGGCGATGTATCCCAGCGGATGCCCCACATGAAGTCCCGCTCCCGAAGGATAAGGGAACATGTTCAGCACATAATACTTTTGTTTCGATTCATCTTCGGCCACTTTGTAGGTCTTGTCCTCCACCCACTTCTGCCGCCATTTTTTCTCAATCTCTCTGAAATTATATTCCATAGCGAGGGTATTATATATTATTTGTTTCTGTCATTTTCCGAACTGACGTGCAAAGATAATGAAAGTTGACAGGTTTATAGACATTTACGTGACACATTTTTCAGGCACAACAGAAAAGGCTGCCTCCTGCGAAGAGACAGCCTTCCCCTATTTCAATCACGACACGGTCATTTTCCGCCCAGCGCCGCCTTTTCCTGTTCCACATGATGGGCATACAGACCATCAATGATACCGTCGGACAGGCCGATGACCGGCACATAGACATAAGCCGCGTGAATGATGTCGGCAATGGTGGTAAAGATCTCACCCGCCGGCACGATCACATCCGCACGGTCAGGCTTCAACTGATATTTCTCCATCCGTTCCTCCACCGACAGCACCTTCAGGTCATCATACAGCTCATGAAGGACTTCCACGGTCATCTTCTGCTCCTTCTTGTCCTTCTTCTCCACCAGCCGGTAAATCTTGTTGATGTTGCCTCCGGACCCGATGATGTTCGTCCCCGGATACGATTGGGCCAGCTCGGCCATGTCCTTCTTCAGGCGATCCCACTCGCCCGGTTTGACTGCCTTGTTCAGGATTCTCACCGTACCGATGTTATATGAGCGGCTGCATACCAGTTCACCTTGCGAAAGCAGGTTGATTTCCGTACTTCCGCCGCCTACATCCACATACATATAGTTTCCGTTGCGGTCTTCCATGCATTCGATGTGGTTGTTGTAAACCATTTTCGCCTCTTCCTGTCCGTCGATGATCTCGATGTTGATGCCTGTTTTCTTCCTGATGCGTTTGATGATGTCCTTGCCGTTCTTGGCATCACGCATGGCCGAAGTGGCACACGCACGGTAATCCTCCACATTATAGATCTTCATCAGATTCTGATAAGCCTCCATAAGGCGAATCATGTTCTTTTCCTTCTTTTCCGACAACTTGCCCATGCCGAACACATCAAAACCCAAACGCAGCGGCACGCGCAACAGGAGCACTTTCGAGAAAGTCGCCTTTCCTTCGTGATCCTCTTCCACATGCTTGATGAGCAGGCGGACCGCATTCGAGCCGATGTCGATAGCGGCATAATTAAAGCCGCATCCTTCAAATCTGTTTTTCAGTTCCATAATATTATTTAGTCATTCAGGTTCTCTGCCACGTAATAGTCATAGAGTGCTTCCTGCGAACGGAACGGCTTCTCTCCTTCCCCTGCCGCTCCCTCACTCCAGAACTTGTTTTCTCCATGCCCGTCGACGATACGCCCCTGCATGGTGTCTTTCAGTCCATACTCCACAATCCGCCTCATCTCTTCCTTGATTTCAGGATTGTAGACCGGAGTGACCACCTCGATACGGTTGTCCAGATTGCGCGGCATCCAGTCGGCCGAGCCGATGAACACCTTTTCCTCGCCTCCGTTGGCAAATACAAAGATACGTGAATGTTCCAAATAACGGTCAATTATTCCATGAATTCTGATGTTCGAGCTGATTCCGGGTATTCCTGTCACCAATGAGCAATTGCCACGGAGCACCAGGTCAATATCCACACCCGCCTGCGAAGCCTCATAGAGTTTGTTCACCATGATCGGGTCGGTGATATGGTTGATCTTTATCTTGATATATGCGGGCTTTCCGGCTTTCTTGTTCTTGATCTCATTGTTGACCAATGCCACGAACCTGTTTTTCATCTCGTTCGGGGAAACCAGCAGTTCCTTGAACTTGACAGGAGTGTACGGACGCTCAATGAAGTCGAACACATGGTCCACATCCCTCACCAGACGCGGATAGGCGGTCATCAACATACAGTCGGTATACATACGCGCATTGCCCTCATGGAAATTACCGGTGCTGATGCAGGCGATGTCCGGACCTTTCTTCATGCCGATGTGCGTGATCTTGGAATGCACCTTCAAGCCTTCCACACCGAAAATCACCTTAATACCCGCATCCTGCATCTTCTTCGACCAGTTGATGTTGGACGCCTCATCAAAACGTGCCAACAGCTCGATGCAGACAGTCACCTTCTTTCCGTTGCGTGCCGCGCCGATAAGCGCCTTCACCACCTTCGACTCCTTGGCCAGACGGTAGAGGGTGATCTTGATGCTTTCCACTTCCTTGCTTACGGCCGCCTCCTGCAGTACACGGATAAACGAGTCGAAACTATGATAAGGCACATGGATAAAACGGTCCTTCTCCTGGATTTTCTGAAGCAGGCTCTCCGGTCCGTCGAGTTCCTTTTTCAGGATAGGCGGCCATGCCGGGTATTTCAGATGCGGACGCCCGCAGTCAGGAAATTTCATCAGATCCTTATGGTTCTGATAACGCCCGCTGCTGATGACGGTATCCATGGTGTCGAGGTCCAGTTTTTTCAACACCCTTTTCAACAGGTCCTTCGGCATGTTCGAATCGTAAATCACGCGCAAAGGCTCGCCACGCTTGCGGCTCTTCACACCTTTCGATATTTTCTGCAACGTACCGGTACGCAAGTCGTTGTCAATCTCCATTTCCGCGTCACGCGTGAACTTGAAGGCATACGCTTCATACTCTTCGAAGCCGAGCCCTTCAAACACCAAAGGAAGGCAACAACGGATCACGTCGTCAAGATACATCAGATAGCTCTTGCTGTCGCTGTCCGGAAGACGGACAAAACGGCCGCAGATATTCACGGGAAGCTCAAGGAAAGCATAGTCAGCGACAGACTTCCCTCCACTTTTCCTGACCGCTTTCACGGCCAGATAGATATTCTCATCGTTCTCATAATCCAGCAGCTTGATGGCCGAGAACCACACAGGGATCAGGAAACCATAGATTTTCTCTTTATAGAAGGAACGGATGAACTCCAGCTGACCGGGAGTGACCTCCGTGTCTGAGACAAGGTAAATGTTTTCTTTCCGCAGGTCGGCTGTCACATTGTGTACGGCCTCCTCATAGTCTTTCACATAATGGGAATTGATCTTCCCGATCTGTCTGAGCAGTTTCTTGGCCTTGTCGCGCTCCTTCGTGGCAGACCGGTCCATACACTCCGCGATACGGCTTTGTGTCGCGACACGGACACGGAAAAACTCGTCAAGGTTATTCGAGTAAATGCCCAGGAACGCCATACGTTCCAGAATGGGTACATGAGGACGGCAGGCCTCCTGCAAGATCCGTCTGTTGAAATACATCCAGCTTATATCCCTTTCCAGATAAGGGTATTCTTTTTTATTCTGTGCCATAAAACCACTTTTTTTGCAAAATAAATGATTTTATGTTACAAGATGATTTCAACAGGTGAATTTAGTTTTTTTTACACAAATTCCTCCACCATATACATGTGGTGGAACGAGTTCTGCGACTCAAAACGCTCTATCTCGTTCAATATGATGTATTCGGCCGACTCCGCCCACCTGCGGAACTGTCCGTTCGGACGGTATCTGTCCGCAAAATCCAGCAGATTGCTCAAGTTGAAGTTCTCGTCAATGATCCCGGCCCCGTTCCGCTCCGCATCGAAAGCATTGCACTCCTGCTCGATGTGGGCGGGCACCATCAGTATAGGTTTCTCCAGATACATGGCCTCGCACACCGACTCGAACCCGGCGGTACTGGCATACGCCTTGCATCCCGCCATCTGACGGAGGAACTCCACATCGTCAAGCTGATAGAATGAAAGGGTGTCATCTATCTTCTTCACCGGCTCCTCTTCCCAATGGTCCCAAAAGAAACGCAAGGGAACACGTGGATGCGCCTTATGCCATTGCATGACGCTTTCCGAGAATCCGGAATTCACCATATACCCGTGAATGTAGTCACCCTGTCCGCTTTCCTGACGGAACACGTCGGCACGGAGCAAAGGCGGTACCACCGTAATGTTTCTCTCACGATCTTCCCTCATCGGACGAAACGACAAAGCCAGCCTGCGCACGGCTCCTATCGAGGTCATTTTCGTGAAGAAATTGAGGAAAAAGAGACTGAGACGGTTCGCCTTCGGGAACTTGAAGTCCTTGTGCAAGAACAGATACTGGTGGCCGATGCAGACATGAGGCACACGGGGACGCAAGAAAAAATAAGTCAGACCAGTGAGCAACTCATAAAAGTTGATGACCAGTTCGGCTCCGGTACTTTCTATACGGTGCCTGATATAGCACATGCTTTCCACATATTCCGGAAGCTTCAGCAAATTATACGCCACACTTCTCGGCAGATCGGCCCGTTTGTTGGCTTGCGTGGGAAGGAAGTTGGGGCTGACGAACTGCCTGACAGGAGCATGGACGGAACGGCTGAAAAAGCCCGGAAGGCGGCGTGACTCACTCTTGCCCACCAACACTTCCACCACCTCGTGCCCGTTGCTCCGGAGCAGTCTCTCCATGGTGATGGCCTGGGTGAGATGGCCTCTCCCCTCACCCTGCACGATGAACAGCACTTTCATGACGCGACAGGTATTAAAGGCAACACATTCTTGTTTTCCTCCTCACCGGCCATAGGTACGGCAGAGGCGATGTCGGAATAATACACCACCTTCCACTCTCCCGCCTCATCCTCGGTCAGCGCCGACATGGTTTCCACCCAGTCGCCCGAATTCAGGTAATGGACACCGTTTATCATCCGGTTCTCAGGATGATGGATATGTCCGCATATCACTCCCTCACATTGGCGCGAACGTGCGAAGTCGACCAGCACATTCTCAAAGTCAGAGATATAGGATACGGCACTCTTCACCTTCTGCTTGATGGCCTGCGAAAGAGAATAATACGGCTTTCCCCGCTTCACCCGGTACTTGTTGTACTGGCTGTTGAGCCAGAGCAACACCGTATATCCGATATCGCCCAACTTGGCCAGCCATTTCATCTCGGTGGTCACCTTGTCGAACACATCCCCGTGGGTCACGAAATAATGTTTCCCGTTGCTTTCCAGCATATAGTCCCTCACAATGCGCAGGTTCGCCAGTTGCAGAGGGGCCAGATTGTCGAGAAAGTCATCATGATTGCCACGCACATAGATGATATCCGTGCCATGCTTCTCCATCATCTTCATGATGATCTTGAAGAAATGAGTATGCTCCCGCTTCCATTTGCCGATGCCCGATTTCTGGAGATGCCACCCGTCGATGATGTCTCCGTTCATGATGAGGCGGCCGCAGTCCACCCGTCTCAGAAAGTCGCTGATCTGGTCTACTTTTGAATGGGATGTGCCCAAGTGGATGTCCGAAACCACAATGGTCCGGTAATAAGGTCTTGCTTCCATAGCTTATGTTTGTCTCTTAATGACGTACAAAAATACCACGCCGATATTACGATATTGTGTCTCTCAGATGAATAAGGCGTTTCTGAAAATAAACAAGCCACCTCTGTTCACACAGAAATGGCAAGTCGACTAAATAATATTGGCAATTTTATCTATTTGGTGTGTTAGAGCTTTCTTTTTTCCGGCTCAGGCTATATCCTCAATATAGAAGATGGAGTTGATCTCGTTGAAGAATTCCTCAGCCGCCTCCTCAAGGTTCTCTATGGCTTCTTCCGCCGTCTCTCCGAACGCGCAGCATTGCTCGTGATTAAGCAGATAAGCGTAATACTCACCCCCTGAAGTGCATTCCACCACGTACTTGTTTCCGATTGTTTCCATACTCATATCCTCCTATTTTTGTCTGTACAAAAGTCGCCCTTTCATGTTACAGAACGATTGCCGGAAGATTACTTTTCCATGAAATCCATACTCCTGCCTGACAGCCATACCTTTAAAGTCTCCCATCTGAAAAAGAGACTTTCCTGAAAATGCCCTGACATATTCTATAGTCCGGCTGGTGAACCGTACGGTCCATGCCGGTGAACCATACAGTCCACGCTGTCGGTCCATACAGTCCACGTGCCGGACTATAGAATATGTCAAGACGTTTCCATAAAAATATCCGGACATTCCATAAAAAGCCGGATTGAAACTGTAACTTTACAGACGCTTTTGCGTCTAAGATATAAAGCAAACATTAAAGACAAAACGTATGAAACATTTTTCAAAAACAATGGCCCTGTGTGTCATGGTTCTGACACCGGCCCTCTCCGGATGCTATGCCGGCACGAACACCGTGGTAAAACCGAGCAGCAATTATGTGACCGAAAAAGTGACACTCTCCGACATCAATGCCATCAAGGCGACATCATCAGTCGATGTTGTCTATACACAGGCCTCCGGCACACCGTATGCCGAGATTTATGCTCCCGACAACATCGTACCGCTGGTAAAAGTGGCACAGGAAGGAAACCGCCTGTCGGTAGGGTTCAAGAGCAACACCTCCATCCATGGAAGATACAGATGCGAAGTCAGAGTGTTCGCACCCGAAGTGACCTCCTTCTCCACTTCCAGCTCATCGGACATCACATTAGCCAACGGACTGAAGACCACAAAAGATGTCGTCCTGAAAGCATCCAGCAGCGGCGACATTGAGGCGGAGTCCCTGCAATGCGGCAATCTGGAGATGACAACGTCCAGCAGCGGCGACATTACAGTTGCCCGTATCGCCTGCGGAATGCTCGCACTGAACACGAACAGCAGTGGCGACATCGAAGTGGGCGCGGCCGAATGTGACGGAGCTGATATCAGCTCCAATTCATCGGGAGATTGCACGGTGACGAACATGACCTGCAAAGGAGATGTCAAGGCTTCCACCAATTCATCCAGCGACATCACCCTGTCGGGCACTTGCCGGAACGCAACCCTCAGCGCCAGCTCGGCGGGAGGTGTTTACGCAAAGAACCTGCGGGCCAAGGATGTGACCGCAAAGGCCAGTTCGGCAGGTGATGTGGAATGTAATGTCAGTGGCGTACTTTCCACTTCCGTTTCAAGTGCGGGCGGCATACGCTACAAAGGAAACCCCACCCGGATTGAAGGCAAGATAAAAGGAGTGTCCCGGATGTAAGGCACACCCCACACACGCCTTTATCGGAAAACCGGACACAGAGGGATGTAACAGGCTGGAATTCAAGCATTCCATACTCATACATCCTCTGTGTTCATGAATCATGTCGCGACACATCCGACAACCCTCCGTACCAAACGGAAAGACTTTTCCGAAGAACATCATAAAAAAATGTCACAAAAGTCTTGGAGATTCAAAAAATAGTTGTACCTTTGCAACCGCAATCGAGAGAGAAAGCGACAAGACAAAACAGAATGGTGCGTTAGTTCAGTTGGTTAGAATACATGCCTGTCACGCATGGGGTCACGGGTTCGAGTCCCGTACGCA
>DWVR01000072.1 GCA_019120125.1 Candidatus Phocaeicola excrementigallinarum
AGTAGTCGCTTTTGTGTATATGCTAATACCTAGTTTAGTTTTTTCCGGCGCTCCTCCCGGAGGGCCCTTGTATTTGTTATCCTTTTCGCAATCTTTGAACCTTGGGATTTCCTTTCGGGAACCTTCCGTTCATTGATTACACTGCAAAGGTAATGCCTTTTTCCGGAAAAACATGTTGTAGAGCATGAATTTTCCGCTTTTCCCTCCTTTTATTGATGTAAGTCAATAAATCCGCGGGGGAAGGCGGCTTTTGTTCCGGGGGAATGTCCGGCCGGTCTGTCATTTTGTCCTGACTGCCAATTTTTCCTGACAATATGTGACCTGTTCCGGTCTGGCTCTGTCCATAAAAAGAAACGGGGCGTTTCTTCGAGGATTTCTCCTCTTTGAAACACCCCGTTACGGTTAGCATCATAAGTTGTTAAAAATCTGTCAGATTAATTTGATTTATTCTTCCACGATTTTCTCCTCGGTCTGGTTTCCGTAGCTTTCATCCATTTTGACGATTGTCACACGGCTCAGGTTGGCTGCATCGTAGAACATATAGTCCACGCCACCCTTGTGGTCCATGATCAGCTGGTCCTTGTTCACTCCGAATTCGTCCACCAATGTGTTGTATACGGTTTCGGCACGCTTCTGGCTCAGCTTTTCGTTGTATTCCACGCTGCCCGTCTGCTTGTCGCAGTAACCGGTGATGACGAACTTCTTGTCCGGTGCCTTCTTGATCATTTCAGCATAGAATCCCAGGTTCACGCGTTCTTTCTTGGTGAGTTTGTATTTGTTGATCGGGAAGAATACGCCCATGTCTGAAACCATCACTTCCTTCTTTGTGATTTCGCGCACTTTCACAGGCTTGTTCTTTTCCTCGTCCAGTTGGTTGCGCAGGTTCTGGTTTTCCGCGTTCATGGCTACGAGCTGCTGGCGCACATTCTCCATTTCCGCCTCGCTGACCTTGCACTGGTCGAATCCGCGTTTCTTGAAATAATAGGAGGCTCCTACCAGTATTCCGCTTGTGAAGTCCTGGTCCCAGTCGCCTGTAGGCGCCGTTCCGTCCATACATTCGTGGAACATGTTGAAGCGCAGGTCGAGGTTGAGCGACCATGCCTCGCTGACGCGGAAGCGGTTGTCGATACCGAACGAGAATCCGATGTTGTTCTTCTTCGGGTCGCCGGCCGATCTTACCACGCCCACACCTCCATAGGGGAGCAGGCTGTATACCTTGCCCGGCTGGTAGCCTTTGAACAGGTTGATGAGGTCGAAGGTGACTTCACCCATGAACGACATGAACGGGAATTTGGTCTTGTAGACTCCTTCGCCTTTCTGTCCGTCCACATTTCCGTTGTTCGGATCAAGTGTGTAACTCTTTGCTTTCATCCAGTTGAAGTTGGCTCTGACTCCGACAACCGGTGTCACCCATTTTCCGAGCTGGAAGTTGAAGGTCGGGGCTATGCGCGAGCCGTAACTTCCCTCAATACCATGGTTTCCGTTGAATGTCATCGCTCCGACACCTGCGCTGAAATACCAGTTGTCCAAAAATTTACCAAAGTGGTACGCTTTCTTTTCCTTTTGTGGCTCTTGGTCGGCTACTGTCGCATAGGCGAAAGCGTTTCCCATGACCAGCATGGCCAACATTACCCACATCCATTTTGCTTTTTTCATTTTTTATCTCATTTTGTTTAAACCTTTTGAGGCTGATTAACAATCCGTTTGCAAAGATATACGAAAGATTAGAGATACGAAAGAAAAAACGTTAAAAAAACAGTCGTGCCGCGCAATATAGAATAATAAGAATAAGGCCTGTATCGGAAAGGGGGAGTTTGCCTGCCGTTTATGTCCGGAAACAGGTCACACGACCCTTTTCCATACGGCCAGCAGGATGCGCCTTACGGGGAGCAGTGCTTTCCATATTCTTGCGCGCTTGCGGGCCGCGGCCGAGGTGCAGTCTATTGTCTTTCCGCTGGCTTTGTGGACGCGGACGGCTGTTCCGGCAATGTCTTTCCGCGTGCAGTGTTCCGTGCCTCTCAGGTTTCCGTCGCCCATCAGTGTCACGGAATCTCCGTCGAGGCTGACAATCCGGTGGAGCACATAGTGTCCCGGCGTGATTTCCGCCAGCACGATGTCGCCCGTGCGCAGTTCTTTGGCCGGAGCCAGGGTCACCCGGTCTTTTCCGCCGGTGATGAAGGGGAGCATGCTGTTTCCCTTGGCGCGGATGGTGACGTTGCTTCCTTTCATTAACAGTCGCCTCACTTCTTCGAGCAGTATCTCATTGGCAATGGTGATGGTGTTCATTTTCTTTCTATATATAATATGGTATATAAGGGCCGGTCATGCCGTTGGTCATGCCGTCTGGCTGTCCGTTCTCCGTTCCCCGTTTCATGGGGCCTGGATCCGGGTGCAAAGATAGTGTTTTGTCGGGAAACAGGTGTGTGGAGGCGGATTCTTCTTTGTTTTCAGTCGGGTGGTTTTGTTCACGGCTGAAATGTTATAGATAGTTAAATCGGTGACTGACAGCCTTATTTTATGGGGTAAAAAGTTGATCGTTTCTGCAAACTACATATCTTTGCACGGTGAAAGCAATTTGAAGCGGGTGTGTAGCGTCACACGTTATGATAGTGAAGTGAAAGTATAAAAATTAAATGTATATTAGTATGAAAATGGAGATTGTTAGTGAAAAGTTCAAGTATGAGAAGCCTCAGATCGAGAAGGTGGATTTAGGATTGAAAGACAACTTATGCCAAAATAATGTTGTGACAATGAGCCTGAACTCTGTCGCAGGTACTAGGCATGACCGTTTCCAAGTGTTTAAATCTGATTCTCCGGCAGGGAATGAGACGTGGGGAAGTTATTCTAATTGGCCATCAGGCGATAATAATTGATTCGGAGATTCCTTAAAAGTATAAGACAATGAAAATGAAATATGTTTTGATGGCATTCGCTTCCATGTTCATGGTGGCATGCTCTGATGAAAATGAGGTCGTTCCGTCTTCTGTAGAAGATGGTGCATATAAAATCGTCATCAATCTGGGTTCTCTTGCCGGAGATGCCCAGACTTCAAGAACTGGTAGTGATATTCCCGAGAGTGGTTTTGGCGATACATATAACAATAACTCGGTATTTATCCACGCTGTGAAAAACGGGAACAATGGAAGTGAGATAGGTTCTATAAAAATCCCGGTGTCGGATTCTTCCGTGGAATTTATGGTAAATACTGAAGATAATAGTGTTACTATTTCATCATCGGACTCATCATTGGAAATGGGGAAAAATGACAAGATATATTTTTCAAGTATTGCAACTGAAAATTGGGAAGCGACAAGAGCTTCATGGCAGGACTTTACTCCTATATCCAAGTCTGCAGCCTTTACTAATGGAGAGTCTACGAAGAGTGAGCTTTATCGGAGCCCTGCGGGTGCGGGAGAGTCTTATACGATAGCTCAGTTGCTAGAACTGAATGGTGGGACATTGACCATGTACCGTAAATGTTCGGCTTATAGTCTGGCTGTCATGTTCTCTGATTTGCAAGACGGTGGGTCAACTAGCGACAATATGACTACTTATACTTTTAATGAAGAGGATTGGAAGCGCGAATTCACGGGAAATGTGGCCTATATGTATGGTAAGGGATATGTCGGTGGATTCTTTCCTGAAGTTTATAATGTATATTCAGGAACATCCAGTTGGAAGCAAAATTCTGGTGGAGAAACAACACCGGAGGCTGGTTATTATGTGACGAATAATCAGATGTATACCCAATTAGGAGTGATGAATAAAGCACAAGTTGTGGATGGCCAAATACATAATTATACAGGTTGCGGTTTTCAGTCTGTGGACTACATTAGGACTCCGGTGGTAGAGTCTGGCGGAGGGAAAATGTCCGTGTATGTATTGTTTAAGCCATCGGATAAGGAGGTCACAGGCCTTACGGGAGACTTTAATAAGGAGGATGATAGTGTCAGAATGGTTGAGGTTACTCTTGACGGTATGACTCCGACCATGAATGTTGTCAGCGCCATTACCCTGGTGTTCGATTACCGTAGGCTGAAGGATGTGTTTAACAATCCCGAGAGTGTGTATCTGACGCGTACTACGGAGGGTGGCATACCAATCATTCCGATGGAACCGGATGTGATAATTTATCAATAAATTTTTTATATTCAGGGCAGCTGCCGGCTTTTTTAGCCGGCAGCTGTTTTTTTATCCGTGCTTTTGCAGATATAGGAATAAATCATATCTTTGCGTGGTTACGATTTGGAAAAACAGTAGTGCGCGATAGTATAATGAAGGTTGACCTGCCTTGCGGATTATTGTGCGATTGGAATATTAATGAGTATGGAGATGACATTTCTGAAGATTGCAGAGTGGACAATGGCTGTCTCGTGCAACCCTGCGTTGTTGGGACAGACCGTCAATTTCAGGCCTTTCTTGTGTGAGGCGACAGAGGGGGAAGCCGATTGCCATGTGTGGCTGGATAGAGAGATAGCTCCTGTGGAGGGCGGCCCTTTGCAGGAGGCGCGTCCTGACGGGCGTGTGCTCCGTATATGGAAGAAAGAGGACGGCATCTACATCCATATCGTGTATCCCGACGGGGTGTGCCGTCTGCATGCCGATGCGGAATGGAAGAATGTGGAGACCGACGCGCGGGAGACGGACAGCCTGATCGTGCAGGAGATGAACGATGTGCTGATGCTTGCCTTTGCCTACAGCATGGCTTATGCGGGGGGAGTGCTGATACACTCCTCGTGCGTGGGACTTGACAATGGCCGGGGAGCCGCGTTTATCGGACATTCGGGAATCGGGAAGAGCACCCATTCCCGGCTGTGGCTCCGCTATGTGCCCACGTCACGGCTTATCAACGACGACCAGCCGGCCGTCCGCGTGATGCCGGACGGAAGGATATTCCTTTTCGGCACTCCGTGGAGCGGAAAGACACCCTGCTACCGCGACGACCGCGCCGCACTGAAGGCCATCTTCTGTATGCGGCAGGCGGAGGAGAACCGTCTCGTGAGAATGGACGCGGTAAAGGCGTTCGGGGAACTGCTGAAATCCACCTCGATGATGCGTTGCGATCTGGACAGCTACCGGAAAATCGTGCAGACGTTGAGCACGATTGTGGAGCGTGTGCCGATTTACCGGTTGGAGAACCGGCCCGAGAAGGAGGCTGTGGACTTGAGTTATGGAGCGGTAAGGGAAATATGACAGGTAGTGTGAAGTCAAATATCCGGAGGCTGGTGGAATGGCTGCATCAGATTGTCCGTCCCTACAGAGGGCGGATTCTGCTGAGTGCGGTCATCGACCTGTTCGGCATGGGTCTTTCGCTGGTGGCCATCTATCTCTCGAAATATGCCATTGACATTGCCACGGGTGCCGCGGAAGGGCGTCTTTGGGAGGCGGCCGGCATGATGGTGGGCTGCGTCCTCCTGTCGATGGCGGCCGGCATGTCGGCCACATGGGTCAGCGAGCAGACCCGGATGAAGCTGACCATCGACCTGCAGATGCAGCTGAGCGACCGTCTGATGATGTCTGCCTGGAAGGACTCCTCGCGCTGGCACACCGGGGATCTCCTTACGCGGTTGGGGTCGGACGTGTCGGAAGTGGTGTCGATGCTGGTCTACACCTTTCCGTCGGTGGGTGTGATTTCCATCAAGCTTCTGGCCTCTTTTCTCTTTCTGAGCACGCTCGACACCAGTCTGGCATGGATGCTGCTGCTTTCCACTCCTTTCCTTCTTCTGTCGAAACTCTATTACAAGAGGATGCGTGCGTTGAGCAAGGCCCATAAGGAGGTGGGCAGCCGTATCTTCTCGTTGCTTCAGGAAAACATCTCCTCGCGTGTCCTTATCCGTTCGCTGGGGGCGTCGGCTGTCAGGCGCGGCAAGCTGGCGGACAGCCAGAAGGAGAGCTATGCGATAGGGATGAGGCAGTTGAATCTCAGCGCCTATTCAAAAGGCGTCCTTCAGTTTGTGTTCAGTATGGGATATTTCACCGCCTTTCTCTGGGGGCTCCACCGCCTGTCCACCGATGCCATCACGTTCGGCTCGATGATCGCATTCGTGCAGCTGGTGAGCCGTGTGCAGGGACCTGTCCTGCAGCTGATCTCGTTTGTTCCGGGACTGATCCGTGTACGCGCGTCCATCGACCGTCTGGAGGAGCTGGAGGCAGGCGAGACTTTCCTTCCTGTGGGGAAGGAAGTTTATCCGCGTCCCCAACGGGTGGAATATCAGGGGGTGCATTTCGGTTATGAGAAAGAGGATCTTTACCGTGGGGGACTGGACGTAGTGTTCCTTCCCGGTGAGCCGGTCGCCATTGCCGGACCGACCGGAGTGGGCAAGACCACACTGGTCAGGCTGCTGATGGGACTGGTGCGTCCGCGGACCGGGAGTGTGAGGCTGGTGGCGGACGGGCAGCCGTATGACGTGGCCACCCTGTCGCGGAAGAATTTCGTGTATGTCCCCCAGGGAAACAGCCTGTTCAGCGGCTCCATTCGCGACAATCTGCTGCTTGCCTCCCCCAAGGCAAGTGAGAAGCGGTTGAGGGAAGTGCTCCATACGGCGTGTGCGGATTTCGTATTGGCCTTGCCTCAGGGACTGGACACCCGTGTGGGCGAGTCGGGTTACGGTCTGTCGGAAGGGCAGGCGCAGCGTCTGGCTGTGGCCCGTGCGTTGCTTCAACCCGGAAAAATATGTATCTTTGACGAGGTGACCTCCGCGCTCGACGCCGATACGGCCCGGAAGCTGGTGGACAATCTGCTCCGTGAGGGGCAAGACAAGATACAAGTGTTTGTAACCCACGACCCTATGCTGATGCAGCATTGCCGGAAGATTCTCCGTTTGGGCGGATCCAGATGAGGAGTGTAAGATTGAGATTGTTTGAATTTTAAAATCACATATTATGAAAATTACTTTGAAACCTGGTTTTTTCGTGCAGGACATTGCCGGCGAGAAAATATTGATGGGAGGTGAGACGGAAGTGGACTTCTCGAAAATGATGGTGTTGAACCACACTTCCGCATGGATTATCGAGTTGCTTCAGGAAGAGCCGATGCTGGAGGACGATATCGCCCAGGACCTGACAGAGCGTTTTGATGTGGACTATGAGCAGGCTTTTGCCGACGTGCAGGAATTCTGCAGGCAGTTGCAGGAACTGAATGTGGTGACGGCAGAATGATTTCTTATCAGGAAACGCGGATTCTCGCAGATCAGAATTCTGAAAATGAAAAATCTGCGAGAATCCGCGTGAATCCGCGTTTTAGAAAATGTCAGAACGCGCGGGGAGGGTTATTTCCTCAGTGCGGCGATGCTTTCCTTCAGTGCGGCGATTTTCGTTTCCGCGTCCGCCTGTTTCTTGCGTTCCATTTCAATCACATTGGCCGGTGCCTTGCTCACGAACTTCTCGTTGCCGAGCTTTTTCAGCACGCTTTGCAGGAATCCTTCCTGATACTTCAGGTCCGCTTCCAGTTTCTTCAGTTCCTCTTCCACGTTGATCAGATTGCCCAGAGGAACGGCATATTCCGTAGTGCCCACCATGAACGCGGCGGCTCCTTCCGGTTTTGTGCCTACCGTCTTGATTTCCGACAGATTGCAGAGCTTCGTAATGACGGCGTTGAAGGCGCATACCGGACTTTCGCCGACAGACTCGAGAGTCAGAGCCTCTTTCTGTGCGATATTCTTCTGCAGGCGGATGGTGCGGACGCCACTGATCACTTCCTTCACATTCTCAAAGCTGTCAACCAGTGCCTTGTCGTAGGCCGGAGCCTCGTCCAGGGTCTGTGTCATGATGCTTTCGCCCGGCTTGCGGTCGTAGATGTGCTGCCACAGTTCTTCGGTGATGAACGGCATGAACGGATGGAGCAGTTTCAGCAGGGTCTCGAAGAAGCCCAGTGTCTTGTCGAAGGTCGTGCGGTCGATGGGTTGTCCGTAGGCCGGTTTCACCATTTCCAGATACCAGCTTGAGAACTCGTCCCAGAACAGTTTGTAGACTGCCATCAACGCCTCGCTCAGACGGTATTTGCCGAACAGGTCGTTCACTTCTTCCGCGGTCTTGGCCAGCATGGCCTCGAACCATCCGGTCGCCAGGCGTGCGTATTCCGGCTGTTCCATGTCGGCCACCTGCCAGCCTTTCACCAGACGGAACGCGTTCCATATCTTGTTGTTGAAGTTGCGTCCCTGCTCGCAGAGTGCCTCGTCGAACAGGATGTCGTTGCCGGCGGGAGCGGCCAGCATCATGCCCATGCGCACGCCGTCCGCGCCGTATTTGTCAATCAGTTCCAGCGGGTCGGGCGAGTTGCCGAGCGATTTCGACATCTTGCGTCCGATCTTGTCACGCACGATTCCCGTGAAGTAGACATTCCTGAAAGGCATGTCGCCCATATATTCATATCCGGCCATGATCATGCGGGCCACCCAGAAGAAGATGATGTCCGGTCCCGTCACCAGGTCGCTGGTCGGATAATAGTAGTCGATTTCCTTGTTGTGCGGGTCGAGGATTCCGTTGAACAGTGAGATGGGCCAGAGCCATGAAGAGAACCACGTGTCGAGGCAGTCCTCTTCCTGTCGCAGGTCTTCCATCTTCAGTTCCTGGTTGCCGGTCTTCGCTTTCGCCATCCCGAGAGCCTCTTCCGGAGTCTCGGCCACCACAAAACCTCCTTGCGGCAGATAGTAGGCCGGGATACGGTGTCCCCACCACAATTGGCGGCTGATGCACCAGTCCTTGATGTTCTCCAGCCAGTTGCGGTAGGTGTTCTTGTATTTCGGCGGATAGAACTTCAGCGCGTCGTTCATGACCGGCGGCAAAGCCATGTCGGCAAAATGCCGCATCTTCAGGAACCACTGCATGGACAGTTTCGGTTCGATGGGCACGTTGGTACGTTCGGAGAATCCCACCTTGTTCGTATAGGCTTCCACCTTTTCAAGCAGTCCTGCCGCATCGAGATCCTTCTCGATCTGTGCGCGCACGTCGAAACGGTCCATTCCCACATACATGCCGGCGGCCTCGCTGATCGTGCCGTTGTCGTTGAAGATGTCGATACTCTGCAGGTTGTGTTTCTCGCCCAGCATGTAGTCGTTCACATCGTGGGCCGGAGTCACTTTCAGACAGCCTGTTCCGAACTCCGTGTCCACATATTCATCCTCAATCACCGGGACCACACGGTTCACCAGCGGAACGATCACCTTCTTTCCTTTCAGCCACTGGTTTTTCGGGTCGTTCGGGTTGATGCACATCGCCGTATCGCCCATGATGGTTTCCGGACGTGTCGTGGCCACTACCGCATAGCGGCGTCCCTGCGCGTCGCGGTGTACGATTTCCTTCTCGTCGCCGGTCTCTCCGCTCATGTCATCGTCGGCCACATAATATCTCAGGTAGTAGAACTTTCCGTGTTCCTCCTTATAGATCACTTCCTCGTCGCTCAATGCGGTCAAGGCCTTCGGGTCCCAGTTCACCATGCGCACACCGCGGTAGATCAGCCCCTTGTTGTACAGGTCCACAAATACATGGATGACACTTCGGCTGCGTGTCTCGTCCATGGTGAACGCCGTGCGGTCCCAGTCGCACGACGCGCCCAGTCTGCGGAGCTGTTTCAGGATGATGCCACCGTGTTCTTCTGTCCATGCCCACGCATGCTTCAGGAACTCCTCGCGGGTCAGGTCCGTTTTTTTGATGCCCTGTTGCGCCAGCTTGTTCACCACCTTGGCTTCCGTGGCGATGGACGCATGGTCCGTGCCCGGCACCCAGCAGGCATTCTTGCCCATCATGCGTGCGCGGCGCACCAGGATGTCCTGTATGGTATTGTTCAGCATGTGTCCCATGTGGAGCACTCCCGTCACGTTGGGAGGAGGGATGACAATGGTGTACGGTTCACGACCGTCCGGTTTCGAACTGAAAAGCTTGTTGTCCAGCCAATACTGATACCATTTTCCCTCCACGTCGGCGGGATTGTATTTACTTGCTAATTCCATTGTAGTATTACTTGTCTGATAATTGATCTGTTTTTGTAATCAGCCGCAAAATTAATAATTTAATTCGGAAACGGGAAAAGAATTGAAGGAGAGAAGTCAAGTTAAGTTCGCACGGCTTCATTTTTCAGTAGGGGTTGTATCAGAATGAGAATTGGCTGTCAAAAAGCAATGTCATCCTGGGCAAAGTGAAGGATCTCGTGTGTGTTGGCTTGTGTTTTCGAGATCCTTCACGCTGTTCAGGATGGCAAAATGAAAGTGGCCTTTTGTCTTGAGACAGCCTCTACGGGTTAAAAGAGCCGTGCCTTTAACTCCTTTAACCTCTTGAACATTATATCTTCTCCGCCGGCAATTGTCTGCGTGCTTCTTCTCTTCCGCCTTCGATGATGGCCTTGGCGTGGTAGAACTCCATCATGTCGAAGCGGGAGGCGGGGATACGGACCAGAATGTCGGGCGGACAGTTGCGTATCTCGTTGCGTGTGATTTCCTGCATCATCATTCTCGATGTGGCTGTCACCACCTGATAGGGGCTGAAGTGGGGAAGCGGTTTGGCCTCTCCCGGAGCATTCACGTCCACCGCCACCACAATGTCTCCCTCCGTGCGGCGCACGTGGCGGAGAGGGAGGGGATTCAAGAGTCCGCCGTCCACCAGCGTGCGTCCGTCTTTCTTGAGCGGATGGAACACCATCGGGATGGAGATGGACGCGCGGATCGCATCGAACAGGTTTCCCGACTCGAACACCACCTCACATTCGTTGGTCAGGTCGGTGGCGAGGGCCGTATAAGGCAGCGGAAGCGATTCGATGCTTATGTCCGGCACAATCTGTCTCAGCTCGTCCATAAACCGGTTGCCTTTCACCATGCCTTCGCGGTTCGGACGTACGTCGGCAAAATAAAACAGTTTTCTCCTGTCCCAGCCGCACATCCACTTCTTGCATTCCTCCAGTTTCCCGGTGGCATACATGGCTCCGACCATGGCACCCATCGACGTGCCCGCGATGGACGTGATCTCATATCCCCGTTCCAGAAGTTCCTCGATGACCCCGATGTGGGCGATTCCCCTGGCTCCCCCCATGGAGAGCACCAATGCGATTTTTTGTCTGTCCATATTTTGTGAAGTTTGGTTTTTGCGGCCTAAAGTTACTGATTTTTCTGTTCAGGCCCGCCGTTTATTGCCGGAAAGTCTGTAGCTTTGTGCCGTTAAAAAATTATTGACTGATATGCATACAAGAGAAGAAAAGCTGGAAGCGTTCGGACGGCTGCTTGACGTGCTCGACGAGCTGCGAGTGAAATGTCCGTGGGACCGCAAGCAGACCAACGAGAGCCTGCGTCCGAACACGATCGAGGAGGTGTATGAGCTGTGTGACGCGTTGATGAAGGACGACAAGAGGAACATCTGCAAGGAGTTGGGCGATGTGCTCCTCCATGTGATATTCTATGCCAGGATAGGAAGCGAGACGGGAGATTTCGACATCAAGGACGTGTGTGACAAGCTTTGCGACAAACTGATTTTCCGTCATCCTCACGTGTTCGGTGAGGTGAAGGCGGACACCGCCGAGAAGGTGTCGGAAAATTGGGAGCAGATCAAGCTGAAGGAAAAAGACGGCAACAAGTCGGTGCTGAGCGGAGTGCCCGAGGCCCTTCCGTCGCTCATCAAGGCCTACCGCATACAGGACAAGGCCCGCAACGTAGGTTTCGACTGGGAAGAGCGCGGACAGGTGTGGACCAAGGTGAAGGAAGAGATCGGCGAGTTCGAGAACGAGGTGGACAAGATGGACAAGGAGAAGGCCGAGGCTGAGTTCGGCGATGTGATGTTCAGTCTCATCAATGCCGCCCGTCTCTACAAGATCAATCCCGACAACGCGCTGGAGCGTACCAACCAGAAGTTCATCCGCCGTTTCAACTATCTGGAGGAGCATACCCTCAAGGAAGGAAAGAATCTGGCTGACATGTCGCTTGAGGAGATGGACGCCATCTGGGACGAGGCCAAGCAAAAAGGCCTGTAGCGCGGGCGCAGGCCGTGCCGGCCTCATGCCATGAAATCAGGGACTTACGGCTCTGAAAACGGGTATCGAAAAACGCCTTGACGTTTCAAGTAAAACGTCAAGGCGTTTTGGTCAAAACGTCCTTACGTTTCAGGTAAAACATAAGGGCGTTTTTTGGAGGCCCGTTTTCGGGGCTTTATTTTGAGTTGTCCCCGTACATGCGGGCGCGCATTTCCTTGATATGGTCGGAAACGATGTACTCGTCGTATTCCATCATCTTGTCGATGATTCCGTTGGGAGTCAGCTCGATGATGCGGTTCGCCACGGTCTCGATGAACTCATGGTCGTGTGAGGCGAAGAGCACGTTGCCTTTATAGATCTTCAGATTATTGTTGAATGCCTGAATGGATTCCAGGTCCAGATGGTTGGTCGGTGTGTCCAGAATCAGGCAGTTGGCGTTGCGGAGCTGCATGCGTGCGATCATGCAGCGCATCTTCTCGCCTCCGGAGAGTACGTTGACTTTCTTCAGCACCTCCTCGCCGGAGAACAGCATGCGTCCCAGAAAACTTTTCATATACACTTCGTTTCCCTCGCCGTACTGGCTCAGCCAGTCCACCAGGTTCAGGTCGCTGTTGAAATAGTCGGTGTTGTCGAGCGGCAGGTAGGCCGTGGTGATGGTCACTCCCCAACTGTAGTGTCCCCCTTGTGCCTTGCGGTTGCCGTTGATGATTTCAAACAAGGCTGTCATGGCACGCGGGTCGCGGCTCAGGAACACGATCTTGTCTCCTTTCTCCACATTGAAGTTCACGTCGTTGAACAGCACGGTGCCGTCGTCGGCCACCGCGCGCAGTCCCGACACCTCCAGAATCTGGTTGCCCGGCTCGCGGTCCATGGTGAAGATGATGCCCGGATATTTGCGTGAGGAAGGCTTGATCTCGTCCACGTTCAGCTTTTCCAGCATCTTCTTGCGGCTGGTGGTCTGCTTCGACTTCGCCACGTTGGCCGAGAAGCGGCGGATGAACTCTTCCAGTTCCTTACGTTTTTCCTCGGCCTTTGCCTTCTGGTTCTGCTGCTGGCGCAGCGCGAGCTGGCTCGACTCGTACCAGAAGCTGTAGTTTCCGGCAAACAGGTTCACCTTTCCGAAGTCGATGTCCACGGTGTGCGTGCAGACGGAGTCGAGGAAGTGGCGGTCGTGGCTCACCACCAGGACGGTATGCTCAAAGTTCGAGAGATATTCCTCCAGCCAGGTCACCGTGTCCATGTCGAGGTCGTTGGTCGGCTCGTCGAGGAGCAGGTTGTCCGGATTTCCGAAAAGCGCCTGTGCCAGCATCACGCGCACCTTTTCCTTACCGCTCAGGTCGCCCATCAGCAGGCCGTGCTTGTCCTCCTTGATGCCCAGTCCGCTCAGCAGGATGGCCGCGTCGCTTTCGGCGTTCCATCCTTCCAGCTCGGCGAATTTCTCTTCCAGTTCAGCCGCCTTGATGCCGTCCTCGTCGGTAAAGTCCTCCTTGGCATAAAGCGCCTCGCGCTGTTTCATGATGTCCCAGAGTACGGTGTGTCCCATCAGCACCGTGTCGAGCACCGTGTGTTTGTCGAACTTGAAGTGGTCCTGGCTCAATACCGAGAGACGCTCTCCCGGCCCCAGGGTGACACTTCCTTTTGTCGGTTCCAGCTCTCCCGAAATCACTTTCAGGAAAGTCGATTTTCCGGCTCCGTTCGCGCCGATGATCCCATAGATGTTACCGTTGGTGAACTTCAGGTTCACATCGTTGTATAAAACCCTCTTACCAAATTGGACGGCTACGTTTGAAACTGTAATCATGTGTTGTCTTGTTGAATTTTTATGTTATTATCCTTTCGGGCGGCAAAGATACGATTTTCTCCTTATATATCGGGCCTTCTGAGGGGGAAAACGAGGAATAGGCAGTCTTTTTATGTCAGAGTGACAGATTTTTTGTATTTTTGCGGCTGCTTTTGGCGGGGGTCCCGCTCAGGCATGGAATTTGCTATGGCAGAGTCTGATGAAAACCGACAATAAATAAAGGACTACAGATATGAACAAAGACAATCAAAACAAGAACAACAGTGAGGAGCTGGACGGAAAGGTCCGGGAGAATGAGGGCTGCAAGCCGGATGCCGGAAAGACAGAGGAACCGAAGAAGGAGGAGGAAAAGGAACTGACTCCCGAGGAGAGACTGGGCAAGGAGCTTGAGGAGGCCCGGAAAACCATTGAGGAGCAGAAGGACAAATACCTCCGTCTGTCGGCCGAGTTCGACAATTTCCGCAAGCGTACGATGAAGGAGAAGGCGGAACTGATCAAGAATGGCGGAGAGAAAGCCATCAATGCCGTGCTGCCGGTGCTGGACGATATGGAGCGTGCCTTGCAGAACATGGAGAAGGCGGACGACGTGAAGGCCATTTACGACGGCATCAACCTGATTTACCAGAAGTTCCTGAAGAACCTGCATCAGGAGGGTCTTGAGAAGATGGAACCGGTGGGCAAGGAGTTCGATACGGACTATCATGAGGCCATCGCGCTGGTTCCGGCGCAGAGCGAGGAGCAGAAAGGAAAGGTGCTCGACTGCGTGCAGACCGGCTATAAGTTGAACGAGAAAGTGATCCGTCACGCGAAGGTGGTTGTGGCTCAATAGTATGAAGCGAGAATGATGTGATTATGGCGAAGAGAGACTATTATGAAGCTGTCTCTTATACACATCTGACGCTGCCGACGATCTA
>DWVR01000073.1 GCA_019120125.1 Candidatus Phocaeicola excrementigallinarum
TCCAACGAAGAACCTTGCGCACGGAATAACAGGATTCCCATCAGCGCACGGTGCTTGTCAATCAGCGAAACATATTCGTCTATGCAGGATTTCAGGTATTTCTCCGACCGCATCATCATAATGTCCTCGCCTCGTATGCCGTGATGTTCTTGCAGCATGGCTTCCAAAGCGCACAAGACAGGACGGACCACCTCACGGAACAGTTCGTCTTTGTTTGTGAAGTAGTTATAGATATTTCCGACGCCAACACTTGACAATTCCGCTATTTCTCGCATGGAAGTCTTGGAATAGCCTTTTTGCTCGAATTGCTGTCTGGCAACCGTCAATATCCGACCTCGTATGTCCTCTTTCAGCACTTGCATTTATAATGAACAACGTTTCTGATTTTACTTTTGCAAAGGTATAGGACTTGAAATTGTCGGGCAATACCTATTATTAGGGATTTAATAATACTCGGATAACAAGATATCTATATGTAATGGTGCAAATTATTAATGTGATTTCGTTTTAGACGGGAACTTTGCGGTATCAAATTACAATGAATATTGAATGTATAAGATAATCAGAAAAATATAGAATGTTATTCGGTTCAAGCGTGGAACTGCAATGCTCCACATCCTAAGTTGAAGGTCCTGAGAAAACCTGAGATACAGATATGGTAATAGCAGCCCACACTATAGCGTGAGAACCACTATGCCTTCCTTGTATCTCGTTTTGAAAATTTCTCAGGTTTTCAACTTACAAGATAAGCATAACGCTTCTTCATTATCAAAAATATGTCCGGACAAGATGAGACTCGTCCGTTTGCAAAGCTAATACTTTTTTCTTGGAATAAAAATTTATAGATGAATTTATTCAAAGGCTGATGTAAAATGATATGAGAGCGATAAGAAGGTCATACCGATATTCAGTCTTTGGTCTGTTGTCTGTATATGTGGAGAGATGGTTTTCTGGACAGGACAAAATGTCATGTTACTCCTGTTGGATGTAATATATTGGTTAACAAGCTATTATACTTCTTGTTCTTCCCCATTGGGCAGGTAGCAAAAAACGCTTCGACGTTTTGTTGAAAACATCGAAGCGTTTTGGTTGAAACGTCAGGCCGTTTTGTGCAAAACGTCAAGGCGTTTTTCTGCAGACAATTTGTCAGTATGTCTTACAGCTTATAGTTCCATTGTTCCAGGGCGAACGACCAGTTCTTTTCCACCAGTTCCACCGTCTCGGGCTTGTACTGGTACTTGTTTTTCTTGTAGCCTTTCTTCTTGTTCACGTAAGCCTCTATGTCCGCACGTGCCTCGTCGAAGCCGGGGAGGGAAAGCTTCTGATAGATTTCCTGGGTCAGATTGAACGCGTCCTTCTCGTAGTCTTCGAAACGTACTTCCACCAGATTGCCTTCGGGGATGAACTTCTTGTCGGCCTCATACTTGTGATAGAGTTTCGCGTAGACAGAAAGGATGTTGTCCTGAAGCTCTTTCTCGCTGATTTCCTGAAGCTGGAGCGGCTTGATGGTGTTGGTGAAGAAGCTCCGGGTGGACTCGAACACCGTGTACGGATTGCGCATCAGGTAGATGAACTTCGCGTTCGGGAACATCTTGACCAGTTCCTTTACGCGTCCCGTGTGGGGCGGGTTCTTGCTCAGGAACTGGGTGCCGTGGGTGTTCCACAAGGAAATCTTGATGAGCTTGGTGAACACTTCCTCGAATACTTTCAGTTCTTCGTCGGTAATGTCGTCAAAGAGCAGGTATTTGTCGGCATATTCCTGCGTGTGTTTGGGCAGGAACCAGAAGTTATAGTACGTGTACGGCATCATGTTGGTCAGCGCGAACTCCTCTTCCTGCGGAAGGTCGACCGCCAGTTCCATATTGTCGGTAGGGCGCTTGTCAGGCATCAGCCAGCTCATGTTTTTCTTGAAGAAGGGCTGTCCCCACATCATCAGGTGCGGGAACACGGTCTGGTACGTGGTGTTGTAGCCGAAGTGCTTGTCGCACGAGAACACGTTGTGCATGAACGTGGTTCCGCTGCGCCAGTGCCCCAGAATGAATACCGGATCGTATTCCAGTGGCTTGTTTGCCAGCAGTTTCTCGTATCTCTTGTCCTGCAGGGGCTTCAATACGGAGAGCAGTCGGCATACGGCCTTTGTGAGACGGTATTTTCCCTTGTATGCAGGGCCGATGGCGCGTCCTTTCGTGATTTCGTTGAATGTTTTCCAGTCGGCACCCACCAGGGTATTGACCGGCAGTTTGCTGAATTCTAATAAACCCATGTCGTTTCAATGAATGATTAATAGTGAACAGTTAATGGTTGATCGTGAACACTGCTCACTATTAATTCCTGATTATTAACTGTTAATTCTTCTTGATTTCGATTGCGTATCCCTGACGTTCCAGATCCTTCACGGCGGTTTCAATCGCCTCGTAGTGTTCCGGACCGATACCCAGACGCGGAAGGTCGAGCACCGGAAGCTCCATGGTGGTGTGCATATCCTTGTCATCCACCTTGTTGATGATCATTCCGGCCGCACTGGTGTTGTTGGTAATCGGGTCGATAAGGATGAACGCTCCGGTCGCCTTGTTCTTGGTGTACGGATCGAAGAACAGTTCCTTGGAAGATGTCAGCACCACGTGGGCAATCTGGTTCAGTTGCATGGGCACATCCTCTTTCTTGAGCTTGCCGTTCTCTACACTCAGGTGTTCCATGGTGTTCACGTCCACCTTGTATTTGATGGAGTCTACGCGTGTGCGGCTCATGTTGGTGGTCTGTTTCAGGAAGAACGACTTTTCCATATCCATCTTTTCTTCGTCCATCCATACCAGCATCGCCTCGAAGTTGCGTCCCACCATCGGCATGTTGTCCGGATGTACCAGCATCTCACCACGTGACACGTCGATCTCGTCTTCCAGTGTCAGTGTGACCGACATGGGCGGATAGGCGTAATCACATTCTCCGTCGGGCGAGTAGATGGCTTTTACATGGGTCTTCTTTCCTGACGGGAGAGCCATGACCTCGTCTCCTTTCCGTATTACTCCCGAGGCCACTTTGGAAGAGAAGCCGCGGAAATCCAGATTCGGGCGCAATACGTATTGCACCGGATAGCGGAAATCGGTCAGATTATGATCGTTGCCAATGTGTACGGTCTCAAGGAACTCCAGCAGGGACGGGCCTGTATACCAAGGTGTGCGTTCGGATTTTTCCACTACATTGTCGCCGTCGAGTGCGGACAACGGGATGCAGGTCACGTCGGGTATTCCCAGCGGAGAGATGAATGCCTTGTAATCGGCCACAATCTTGTCGAACACTTCTTTTGAGAATTCCACCAGGTCCATCTTGTTTACCGCCAGTACCACATGCTTGATTCCCAGCAAGGAAACCAGATAGGTGTGGCGGCGTGTCTGTGTGATGACACCGGCGCGCGCGTCCACCAGGATGACGGCCAGATTGGCGGTCGAGCCGCCGGTAATCATGTTGCGGGTGTACTGTTCGTGTCCCGGAGTGTCGGCAATGATGAACTTGCGGTTGTTGGTCGAAAAGTACCGATATGCCACATCGATGGTGATACCTTGTTCACGTTCGGCTTTCAGTCCGTCGAGCAGCAGGGCATAGTCGATGTGTTCGCCCGCGTTTCCCACACGCTTGCTGTCGCGTTCCAGTGCCACGAGCTGGTCTTCATAAATTTTCTTGCTGTCAAACAGCAGTCGTCCGATAAGTGTGGATTTTCCGTCATCCACGGAACCTGCCGTAAGGAAACGGAGCAGGTCTTTCTGCTCGTCTTTCTTCAGGAACTCCTCGATTGACATCTTGCCTCTTGCTTCGCCTTCCATCGGGTTCCCTGATTTGGTTTTATCTAATTCTTCCATTTTTCTTCAATTAATAATGAACAATGAACAATTAATAACGGTGTGTGCCTCATTATTAATTGTTAATTATTAATTCTTCCTTTAAAAATATCCTTCCCGTTTTTTCTCTTCCATGCTGGCATCCTGGTCGAAGTCGATGACGCGGGTAGTGCGCTCGCTCTTGGTCGTGGTCATCATCTCCTCCACGATTTTCTCGATGGTGTCGGCCTCACTTTCGATGGCGCCGGTCAGCGGCCAGCATCCCAGTGTGCGGAAGCGGATTTTCTTCATCTCGATCTTGTCGCGGTATTTTTCCGGCAGGCGGTCGTCATCCGGCATGATCAGCTGGCCGTCGATGTTGACCGTGGGGCGTTCTTTCGCGAAATACAGGGGGACGATGGGGATATTCTCCAGACGGATGTATTGCCATACATCCAGTTCCGTCCAGTTGCTCAACGGGAACACACGGATGCTTTCTCCCTTGCGGATGCGTGTGTTGTACAGGTCCCACAGCTCCGGACGCTGGTTTTTCGGGTCCCATTGGTGGAATTCGTTGCGGAAGGAGAAGATACGTTCCTTGGCGCGCGATTTCTCCTCGTCGCGGCGTGCCCCTCCGAAAGCGGCATCGAACTTGTATTTGTCGAGCGCATGCAGCAGGGCCTGCGTCTTCATCAGGTCAGTGTGTACCTTGCTTCCGTGTGTGAACGGACCCACACCGGCCCGGAAAGCCTCCATATTGCTTTCCACAATCAGTTTCCATCCATGCTCCCTGGCATAGTCATCACGGAATTTCAGCATGTCCTTGAATTTCCATTTCGAGTCGATATGCATCAACGGGAACGGGGCTTTTCCTGGGGCGAATGCCTTCTCGGCCAGACGCACCATCACGGAAGAATCCTTTCCGATGCTGTATAGCATGACCGGATTCTCAAACGAGGCGGCCACCTCACGGATAATGTGGATTGACTCGGCTTCGAGTTCTTTCAGGTGGCTCAAGTTATATTCTTCTTGCATGATTGTATGTTTTATTTTTCAGTTACTTTCGGTAAAATCAGTTCCAGCAGCCGGTTGACGGATTCTTCGAGCGACAGTTTGGAGGTGTCGAGCGACAGTGCCGGGTGGAGCGGTGCCTCGAACGGAGCAGAGATACCCGTGAAGTTCTTGATTTCTCCTTTCCGTGCCTTTGCATACAGGCCCTTCACGTCGCGGCGCTCGCATTCCTCGATCGGCGTGCTCACATACACTTCCACGAAATCATCCTTTCCGATGATGTTTGCCGCCATTTCGCGCATGTCATTGTTGGGACTGATGAATGCGGCAATGGTGATGATGCCTGTGTCCACGAACAGTTTTCCGACTTCCGCGATACGCCGGATATTCTCTATACGGTCTTCGGCCGAGAAGCCGAGATTGTTGTTGATCCCGCTCCGGATGTTGTCTCCGTCGAGGATGCGGCACAGCAGACGGCGTTTCTGCAACTCGCGTTCCAAAGCGATGGCAACGGTGCTTTTGCCCGATCCGCTAAGTCCTGTGAACCAGACCATCAGGCCGCGCTGTCCCAGCAGTTCCTCTTTGTCGGACCGGGTCAGCATCTTGTCGAATATAGGGTAGATATGTTCCATAAGTCTTTATGTTTGTGTTTTCGCTCCTATCTTTCATGCGGCCGGAACGAACGGCCAGATAAGAGGGATGAGTATGACTGAGATGATCATGACGATCAGATCCATCGGAATACCTATTCTCATGAAGTCGGTGAACCTGTAATTGCCGGCTCCCTGTACAATCAGGTTTGTCTGGTAGCCGATGGGAGTGGCGAAGCCGGCTGAGGCCGCGATGCAGATGGCAATGAAGAACGGCATCGGGTCCACACCGAATTTTTCCGCCGTTTCCAGCGCCAGCGGAAAAGCGAGGGCCGCCGCCGCATTGTTGGTGATCAGTTCCGTGATGGCCAGTGTGACGAAGTAGAGCAGGGCCAGTGCCCCCCATGCGCCCAGCGATCCGGATACGTTCTTGATGAAATCCGCGATCAATGCGGCCAGTCCCGACTCTTCCATCGCCGCGCTGATGGCAAAGGCACAGGCGATGGTGATCAGGATGTCCCAACTGATGTATTTCGTATATTTCTTGGGAGGGAATATCTTGAGCCATGCCATGACAACGGCCGTTACCGAGGCGAAGAAGAACATGTCCATCTTCACGTTCGGGAAATGCTCCTGGAAATAAGGAAGCTCGCCGATTGTCGCTCCGATGATCATGACAAGAAGAAGGGCCAGTGCCGTCCATTTCTTCCATGGCGGGACGGGACGGGTGGGGATTTCCTTGCCGTTGGTCATCATCAGGAACACGGATGAGTCGCCCCATGTCTTTGTGAAGGCATCATCGGCCAGCAGCACCAGCGTGTCGCCTTGCTGTAATCTTACCTCACCCAGATTCTCCGTGATGACCTGTCCTCCCTGACGGATTTCCTTGACCTCCGCTCCGTACCGTCTTTTGAAATCAAAGTTCTTCAGTTTGCGTTTCAGTCCGGGAAAACGGGACGCCAGCACCACTTCCACAATGTGCTGTCCTTTCTCTACCGCCGCGTCGGCTTCCTCTTCCTCGAAGTTGTCGGGGCGTTCAGCCGGAAGCAGCCTTTTTGAGGTGAGTATGATGAATGCCAGTCCTATCACCGTGATGGGGATCCCGATGAAGGCGAGGTCGAACATCTTCAGTCCCGGCAGTCCCTTGTCGATCATCATGCCGTGTACCACGAGGTTGGTGGAGGTCCCGATCAGCGTACACAGGCCACCCAAAATCGTGGCGTATGAGAGCGGTATCAGGAATTTGGTGCACGAAAGCCCTATCTTTTTTGCCCAGTTCTTTACTATAGGGGCGAAAATCACCACCACCGGGGTGTTGTTGAGGAAGGCCGAGAAGGCACTTACTATGGGCAGAAGCCTGAGCTGGGCCTTCATGACCGTCGTTTCCTTTTCCGGCAGCAGTTTCCTGACGATGGTGCTCAGCGCGCCGCTTTGCCGCACGCCTTCACTGACAAGAAACAGCAGGGCTACGGTAATCATGCCGCGGTTGCTGAATCCGGCCACCATCTGTTTCGGAGTGATGATGCCTGCCGCCATGAACACCACGACCATTGACAGCAGCACGATACCCGGACGCATCTTGTCCAGAATAAGGGCGATGAGCATCACTGTCAGTCCGAGAAGGACGAAAAGTATTTCAAAATTCATGCTTTCTTGTAAAAATTATTATAGTTAGTCTCATTTCGTGTTGTCATGATTTCCGGGGCAGTACGATGAACCACGGGTTGAGCAGGTCTGCCTTGTTGTAGGTCAGTGGCTTGTCACTTCCTGCCTGATACATCTCTCCACCGGCCGCACGGACAATGGCATGCCCTGCGGCGGTATCCCATTCCATGGTCGGGGCGAAACGGGGATATACGTCCGCTTTTCCTTCGGCCACCAGACAGATCTTCAACGAACTTCCGCTGGAAACGGTTTCCACCTCATGGTGCTTTTTCTTCATTTCCCCGATATATGCCTCGGTTTCGGGGGTGAGGTGGGAGCGTGACGCCACGATCACGAAGTTGTCATGCCTGTTTCCCGGTTCCGGCAGCCGATGCGCCCTTGCGGTAAGGGTCTCCATGCAGTCGTTCTCCCGGAGGGTGGTGATATGGTCCAGCCGGTAGGCGCCCGTCTCAATATCGGCGAAATACAGTTGCTGTTTCACCGGGATATAGATGACACCGGCCTGTGGCTGTCCGTCCTTTACGTATGCGATGTTTACGGTGAATTCCCCGTTTCTCTTGATGAACTCCTTGGTGCCGTCCAGCGGGTCGACGATCCACAGTTCTTTCCAGCCCGTCCTTTCTTCCGGAGGGGTCTTTTTCCCTTCCTCACTCAGGATAGGATAGGGCGTGCTTGCCAACGCATCAGCTATCACAGCGTGCGACTTGCGGTCGGCAATGGTCAGCGGTGAATTGTCGGCCTTCTTCTCAATTTCAAAGTCCGCTTCCGGGTCGGTGTATACCGTCATGATTTCCTCACCGGCTTTCAGGGCGGCTTGAATGGCAGTGTATAATATATTTTTGTCCATAATACATAAATTGCTATAAAATAACAGCTTTTTTAAAGATGGAGGGTAGTTCTATTTTCGCTTTTTTTGTCCAACCCCCGTTTTTATAACTTATTTTAAGCTTTTGGCCTTTCTTCTTGGTCTTTGCGGACGTTTTCGTGGGCGTGCGAATGTTTCCATATCCTCCACATATAAAACGCGCAGTGGGTGAAGGCGAACGCGAACGAGATGGCGAGCAGGGTCTTGTCCTCATTCCATCCCACGGTCTGCTGGTGCCACAGCCCGGTGATGATGCTCAGCACGGAGAGCGTCAGTCCGAGCACGTTCAGTACGATGTCTCCCTTCCGGTGCGACTTGCCGTGCTCCAGCTTGCTGTGCCTGATGCCGTAGCAGGCATATACGTCCAGGCCGATGAGCATCCACAACACCAGACGGATCCAAGTGTCGGCCGGCAGGAAACACATCATGCAGAGGCAGGTCAGTATTCCCATAATCGGCACGAAGGGCACGAACGGAGTCTTGAACGCACGGTGGATGTCGGGCATCGTCTTCCGGACAATCAGTACGGCGGCGCATACCAGAGTGAAGGCCAGCAGGGTACCGATGCTTGTCATTTCACCGGCCACTTCCGCCGGGACGAAGCCCGCGAGCAGGCTGACTACGATCATGAACAGGAGATTGCTGTGTACCGGCGTGCGGAACTTCTCGTTGATTCTGGAGAAGAAGGGGGGCAGCAGGCCGTCGCGGCTCATGCTCAGGAACACACGGCTCTGACCCAGCAGGGTGACCATGATGACCGAGCAGTAACCGAACAGGATAGCCAGTATGATGGCTTTGTTCAGCCACGGATAGACCGGCTGGATGACACCCGAGGCGTCGGGACTGCCCATTTTCTCGATGGCCACGGCCACCGGTGCGATTCCCACATGTCCGGCAAAGTCGGTGTAGTGGGCCACGCCTGTCATCACGTGCGCGAAGAGCGTGTATAATACGGTGCATATCAGCAGCGATACCAGAATGCCGATGGGCATGTCGCGCTTCGGGTTTCTGGTCTCCTGCGCGGCTGTGCTCACCGCATCGAAACCGAGGAAGGCGAAGAATACGATGGCCGATCCGCGGAGTATGCCCGAAATACCGAACTCGCCCAGTTTTCCGGTGTTCTCGGGAATGTAGGGCACATAGTTGTCGGTCTGGATGAACTTCCATCCCAAGATCACGAAGATCAGGATGACGGCGATTTTCAGGAACACGATCAGTCCGTTGAATACCGAGCTTCCGGCGGTGCCGCGCATCAGGATCAGGCTCATCAGGACCACGATGATCATGGCGGGGATATTGATGACGCCTCCGTCCCAGGGACAGGCGGTCAGTGCGTGGGGAAACTCGATGCCGATGCTTTGGCAGAACACGGTGAGATACCGGCTCCAGCTGATGCTGACAGTGGTGGCCGCCACAGTGTATTCCAGCACCAGGTCCCAGCCGATAATCCAGGCAATCAGCTCGCCCATCGTGGCATACGAATAGGTGTACGCGCTTCCGGCCACCGGAATCATGGAGGCGAACTCGGCGTAACACAGTCCGGCGAAGCAGCAGCCGATGGCGGCGATGATGAACGACAGGGTGATGGCCGGTCCCGTGTAGTTGGCGGCTACGGTACCCGTAATGGAGAAGAGTCCCGCCCCGATAATCACGCCCACGCCCAAAGCCACCAGACTGACCGGTCCGAGCACGCGTTTCAGGGTTTTCGCCCCGGTCTCAGCGGCTTCTTCCTGCAGCGCTTCTATGCTTTTCCGAATGAATAATCCCATTTCCCGATTGTATTTCTGCTTGTTTTAAATGAAAAACCGGGGCAAAGGTACGAATTTTATCGGACGCGGAGGGCAAAACACGGATTATTCTTTTTCACCACCAGTCCCTTCACCGTAAGAAGGTATTTCATTCGGAGTGTCAATCGACACCACTGGACTTGTGGGGGTACTTGTGGGGGTGCCGGATTGTCCGTTCCAGTCAGCGGGCGGATTGATTACCATATACCGGTTCCGCAACTCATTGCTTTCTCCCAGCAGAAGATTGCGGAGAAAATTGAAAAATAAAACACGGAGGCACAAAGACACGGAGGGAATAAGTTTGTGGATCAACAATATAAAAAACTCCGTGTCTTTGTGTCTCTGTGTTTCAAATTGTTTCGACACATCTTCATGTTCCATAAAACATGTCATTCCATTTTTGAGATGACTATGATATGCCTTTACACCGGAAATCAGTTTAAATATAATCCGTGTAATCTGTGGTGAAAAAACAGTCCACGTTCCGGGGCAAAAAAGAAGGCCCTGTCTCCCGACAGAGCCAATCCTCCTTAATAGTACTTTATGTATCTATTAAAACTTGAATCCGATTTTAAGTGTCGGCGCAGCCAGGATGGAATAGTTGTGGCTGTTCGCGTCCAGATTGCTCAGGCCCTCCTGGGGCTTGATGAGGCTGCGGTTGTAGGTGTAGGCGAACGGGTCCACCTGCGCTCCCACGAACAGCGCGTCGGTGATGTAGTATTCCACACCGCCGGTCAG